>JAYSXB010000014.1:0-15683 GCA_043717775.1 Arenimonas sp. | reverse complement strand
CTTTATCGATCCCAATCCTGAACCCCCATGCCTTGGTTAGAACTCTCGCTTCGCTGTCGCGCCCATGATGAATCGCGTCTGGAACTTGCCCTGCAAGACTGCGGCGCACTGTCGGTGTCCTTACTGGATGCCGCCGACGCGGAAAATGAACGCGCGATTCTGGAACCGGGCGTCGGCGAAACCCCGCTATGGCCCGAAATTATCGTGAGCGCGCTTTTTGATGCCGACAACAACGAAGATTTATTGCTGCAATCGCTGGAAGCCTTCGATGAAGAACTCGACCTCAGCTCGGCGCAATTTACCCGGGTGGAAGACCAAGATTGGGAACGCGTATGCCTCGATCAATTCAAGCCCATGAAATTTGGCGAACGCACCTGGATTGTGCCTTGGAATCTGGAAGTGCCGGATGAGGCAAAAGATCAAGTCTTGATTCGATTAGATCCAGGTTTAGCGTTTGGCTCCGGCACCCATCCCACCACCGCTTTATGTCTGCAATGGCTCGATAGCATAGAGCTAAAAAATAAAACCGTACTCGACTTTGGCTGCGGCTCCGGCATTCTCGCGCTTGCAGCATTGAAGCTCGGCGCCAAATCAGCGGTGGGTGTTGATAACGACCCGCAAGCATTGATTGCCACACACGATAATGCTGAGCGCAATGAAGTCGGCAAAAAATTGAAGGTGTACTTGCCACAAGATGAACCCAAAGCCACTTATCCCGTTGTGGTCGCCAATATTCTGGCCTCGGCATTGGAAAGCCTTGCATCGCTGTTGGCGGAGCGCACTGAAGCCAACGGGCTGATAGCACTCTCCGGAATTTTGAAAGGACAGGAAGCGGATTTACTCGAACAATATTCGCAATGGTTCGACGAGCTTCAAGCCACACAACTCGAAGACTGGATGCGCATTAGCGGACGGCGTAAATCATCATGAAAAAAACATCGCCCAGTTTTATCGAAGAACCCATTGTTGTTACCCGCTCGCGTCGTTGGCGCTGGGTCGCATTGGCCCTGGTGCTCGCGGTCGCTTTGTTATTACAAATTATTATTGCCGACCGCGTTCGGCTGGCAACCGATCCCGTCTGGCGACCGCGCCTGGAAATGCTCTGCGGCGTTTTACAATGTTCACTGCCAGCATGGAATGAACCCAAAGCATTTCATGTGACCTCTCGTGACATTCGTCCGCATCCTTCGGTACCCAATGCCTTGTTGCTGACCGCTAGTTTTCGTAACGATGCTGCATTCGCACAAGCTTGGCCACAACTGGAAGTTGCATTGACGGACCTGGAAGATCAGCCACTGGGATTGCGGCGCTTTGAAGCCCGCGAATATTTGGGCAACACGCCGAGCAGCCCGATGATAATGCCCGAGCAGTCGGCCAGTCTCACACTTGAAATTATGGATCCGGGCAAACATGCGGTCGCGTTTCGTTTGGAGTTTAATTAAGGCACTGAATTTAATTAAGGCCCTAGCCGCGTTACCTCCATTTGCGATTTCATTTGCCCTGCAAGTAGTTGATTTCTTGGCGTGCAATTAAGCATCTTTCCGATAAACCGCGAGTGATTGGCAAAAATGAAACTATTTTTTGTTAATTGATGTTATATGCAAATTTCTAGGCTAAAATCGCCGTCCGCCGTAACCCATGATGGCGCGCCGCAAGGAAGCGGTTTTTCCAAGTTTTTCTTTTGCGGAGTTTTCTTTTGAACGTGCCACCCGCTTTACGCGCAGAGCCAGCACCGGCAAGCCAAGCACAACCTGCTTTACGCGAATACGTCGCTAAAGCCGTACGCCGTTATCTGCACGATATGAATGGCGCCGACGTCGAAGATTTGCACGACGTGGTACTACGTGAAATTGAAACCCCGCTCTTGCACGAAGTCATGCGCCATTGCGACGGCAACCAAAGCCGCGCCGCCGATATGCTCGGTATAAACCGTGCAACCTTGCGCAAGAAATTGAAAGATTACGGATTGGCGTAAACAACCTGTGGGAGCGCCGTAAGGCGCGAAAACTCTGCGACAATTTTAATCCCCGTCATCCCCGAATGCTCCTATCGGGGACCCATTGTCTTGATTCACCATAAAAAAGCGCGATCCCCATCTATACGATGCATTCAGCGTAATTTTTCGCACCTGACAGACGCTCCCGCGACTAAATTTTGTAAAGGGGTCGGGTTCATTTATCATGCATATCTCGGATTTTTGATCCTGCAATGAATCTTGATAAATGAACCTGACCCCTTTACTACCCGTTCGCCGGGCCCTGCTATCTGTTTCCGATAAAACCGGCCTGCTTGAACTCGCACGTTCCTTAATCGCATTAGATGTACATTTATTATCGACGGGAGGCACTGCAAAAACCCTGCGTGAAGCGGGCATTGCAGTGCAAGATGTAAGCGAAGTCACCGGCTTTCCGGAAATCATGGACGGTCGCGTAAAAACTCTACACCCGAAAATTCACGGCGGTTTATTGGGCCGAAGCGGCACCGACGATGACGTGATGAAAGAACACGACATCACCGCCATTGATTTGCTTATCGTCAATTTATATCCATTCGCAGCCACGGTTGCGAAGCCCGATTGCAGCTATGACGATGCCATCGAAAATATTGATATCGGTGGCCCGGCCATGTTGCGTGCTGCGGCAAAAAACCACGCGCGCGCCAGTGTTGTCGTTGATCCGAATGATTACGCTTCGCTAGTAACTTCTCTGCAAGCAGGCGGCACCGATATTGCCATGCGCCGGGCATTTGCGGCAAAAACCTATGCCCACACCAGTACTTATGATGGCCAGATTACACAATGGTTATCCGCGCGTGCCGCTGATCCGCAAACACCGGAAACCTGGCCGCAGTCTTTGCATCTGGCTTTAGATCTGGCATCGAGTCTGCGCTACGGCGAAAACCCGCATCAGCGTGGGGCCTTGTATCTCGAAAAAAATGCAGGCGACGGTATCGTCGCCACGGCGAAATTTTTGCAGGGCAAGGAATTAAGTTTCAATAATCTTGCCGATGCCGACGCCGCACTCGAGTGCGTCAAGGTTTTCGAACAACCGGCCTGCGTTATCGTCAAACATGCGAATCCTTGCGGTGTTGCGGTATCGCATGATTTGTTCACTGCCTATGACCGTGCTTATGCTGTTGATCCAACATCGGCCTTCGGTGGCATTATCGCGTTCAATCGCGAGCTCGATGCAAAAACCGCAGCAGAAATTCTGCAACGGCAATTTGTCGAAGTCGTTATCGCACCAAGTATCGCCGCCGATGCCCTGCCCTTGTTTGCCAAGAAAGCTAATGTGCGCGTTTTAGCCTGCGGTGCTTTGCAGAACAATCAAGCTGGAATGGAATACAAACGCATTGCCGGCGGCTTGCTGGTGCAAGATGCCGATACCGATGCACTCGCTGCGAATGATTTAAAAATTGTCAGTGCACGTTCGCCATCTGCCGCTGAAATGCAGGATTTATTATTTGCCTGGAAAGTGGCGATGTTCGTGAAATCCAATGCGATTGTATATGCCAAGGATTTACAAACGATCGGCATCGGCGCCGGACAAATGAGCCGCGTCGTCAGCGCAAAAATCGCTGCGTTAAAAGCCGAAGAAGCTGGACTCATCATACCCGGCTCGGTGATGGCGAGCGATGCCTTCTTCCCGTTCCGCGATGGCATTGATGCTGCCGCGAAAGCCGGTATCCGCGCCGTCATCCAGCCTGGTGGCTCGATGCGTGACAATGAAGTGATCGCTGCCGCCAATGAGCATGATATTGCGATGGTGTTTACCGGACGGCGGCATTTCAAACATTGAATTCCGGCTCAATTGTCGCCGCATCACAATTGAGCTATGTTGAACCCACCTTCACCAATAATGAGCCCGACATGACTGCACTCTATCTAAAATCCAGTGATCAAAAACTCGTCGAACTCGTCGATAACGATTTGCTATGCATGCAAAACGTGATGGAAGAAGAAAACTCAACCGACCGCGATTATTTCATCGATCTATCCACCGTTGATATGCTTAGAAATGCCGGGGCCACCGAAGGCTTGGTCGAAGTGCTGACCAAAGCCATTGGAGAATCCGAAGGGATTGATGTTGAGTGGAAGTGACTTAAATTTGGCGACCGCAAGATTTTCACTAGTAAGTTATACAAAAAACGTCGAATTAATTCGGCGTTTTTTATGTTACATAAGCTTTAAGCGCGACGACTCTTGCGTAGACCTGTCGCGCCTAAAGGCGCTCCTACGTTAACCAATCCCGCGCTTTCAAATAATCTTGCAAACGTGCCTCGGCACTATCGGGCTCCGGGCTATATTGATACTCAAAACGCACCCGCGGTGGCAGGCTCATTAAAATACTTTCGGTGCGGCCGCCACTTTGCAAGCCAAATAAAGTGCCGCGATCCCAGACCAGATTAAATTCGACATAGCGGCCACGACGATATAACTGGAACTCGCGTTCACGCTCGCCATACGCGGTATTTTTTCTTTTTTCGATAATCGGCAAATATGCATCCAGAAAGCCGTTGCCGACCGCTTGTTGATAGGCAAAGCAGGTATCAAAATCCGGTGCATTTAAATCATCAAAAAATAATCCGCCAATACCGCGGGCTTCCTGACGATGTTTCAAATAAAAATATTGATCACACCATTGTTTGTGTTTTTGGTAGCGCTCTTCGCCGAACGGCTTGCATAAATCGTGTGCAACTTGATGCCAATGTTTAACGTCTTCATCAAACGGATAAAAAGGCGTGAGGTCGAAACCGCCACCAAACCACCAAATCGGGTCGGCGTTTTCTGGCTGCGCTTCAAAATAGCGGACATTGGCATGCGCGGTCGGCAAATACGGGTTACGTGGATGGATTACCAGTGAAACCCCAACCGCGCGCCAAGGCGCGCCAGCAAGCTCCGGCCGATGCGCGGTCGCAGAGACCGGCAAGGTATTGCCCGAGACATCGGAAAAACCGACACCGGCTTGTTCAAATACAGTGCCTTCTTTCATTACTCGCGAGCGACCGCCGCCACCTTCGGCGCGCTGCCAGCTCTCTTCCTGAAATCGCTGACCGCCGTCGCTGGTTTCCAGAGCCGAGCAAATACGATCTTGCAGCGTGAGTAAATAAGCTTGAACAATTGCGACGTTTGTCATGAGCACCTCTGTGTGCACTATGATAACGTCAATCATCACCGTTATAATATTCACCTAAATGAGCACGACTAAGCTTCCATCCCGCATCAACGTCAGCCATCTTGATAATTCTCAAGCGGCATTCCAATTTGATTTTTCCGATGGCCAGCACGCGCCAAATCGGATCGCCTGCGAATTTCTGTCGGGCGAACAGGATTTGGAATCCTGGCAAATTCTCGACGATCAACGCTACCGCTTCGTCATCATTGATGTTTCGGAGGCCGAACTGACGATCGAGCAAGCCACCGCCAAGGCGTATCGCGATTTGCTCGAACAAGTGAGGCCCTCTAAACATCCGTATTTATTGCGAATCTGGAATTATTTTTCCGATATCAATCAGGGTCAGGGCGACAAAGAGCGTTATCGCGGCTTTTGTGTTGGGCGCTCGCAAACCGTTGATGGCCAGTTCAATACACCGCCACCGGCAGCTACGGCAATTGGTACCGATGGTAGCGACGGCCAGCCTTCGAGTTTGCAATTGATCGCCTTGTGCTCGAGCCAAATCGCGCGCACGCTCGAAAACCCCAGACAAACCCCGGCCTGGCGTTATCCGCGCGAATATGGCCCGGTGCCACCGGGTTTCTCGCGCGGAATTATTCTGGATGAAGATACCGAAACTCCGCGTTTACTGGCTTCTGGTACCGCCAGTATTGTCGGACATGTCTCGCAACATATTGGCGAAGTTGCCGGACAGCTCAGCGAAAGTCTAGCCAATCTTGAAGCGCTATTGGCGGAAGGCAGTAAACAATCGGGTCGTGATTTTTATTTGAGCGATTGCGAAGCGCTGCGTGTGTACTTGCGCAAACCGGTTGATTTGGCCGTCGCCGAATCGATGATTACCGCGGCGGGGATTGATCGTGACCGCGTGCTGTATTTGCGTGGCGATATTTGTCGTCGCGAACTGGATGTCGAACTTGAAGGTGTTTTTGTTGCTGCGTAGGAGCGAGCTCTGCTCGCGATGAATCTGCGTCGAAGACCAATCGCGAGCAGAGCTCGCTCCTACGATTTTGATTTCAATCCATCGTCCCGGCATACAAACGCAAACATAATGTGCGCGATAAATTTCGCAAGACTTTTAAAGCCACACTCGGGCTGGTTTCGCTAAGCTCGTCAAACGCTTGATTGCTGATCGATAACAGCAAAGTATCGGCGATGGCGGTTACGTCAGCCGTGCGAGGCGTTTGCATTAAAAAGGCGGCCTCACCGAATAATTGGCCGGCGCCCAAGGTTGTCAGCACACGGCGGTGCCCGCGTTTTTTTGAAGACACTTCAACCGCCCCTTCAAGAATTAAATACATGGCGTTACCACCGTCGCCCTTGTTCAATAGAACATCATCCGGACCGGCGGCAATTTGCTCGGCAGTCAAAAATAATTGCTGTTTTTCTTCGCCGTCCAGATCATCGAGCAGTGGAATATTCAAGTCCATCAGGCGTTCGTCAAACTGTTTGAGAAAATCATCGACCGCCAATACCCGCACACTGCCGGGTTTACTGTACGCGCTAAAAGTTTGTTCAAACCAATCGCCTAAACTGACATTAGGTGGATACTGCATGACCTGGGTCAGCAGGGGCGATTTGACCGATTCAAAATGTCCCCAATCACCGGCAATCATTACCATCGGAATACGAAAGCCGGCTTCTTCATGCACAAAGCCGGGCGCATAGCGGCGAAAGCCCATCACTTCATACAAGGACACCAGATGCGATTGGCAATGCAAGAAGGCCAACTCACCGCCGGCTTCACGGATGCAATCGAATGCCGTCTTGAAAAAATCGGCAGCCAAGCCTTTCCCGCGATATCCGTTGGTCACGATCATCCGTGAAAAAACATATTGCTGGCTCGGCTCGACCGGGAATTTTTTATTTTCATAAAGCTCGCGCCAGCTGCTGTCTTTATCGAGCTGGTCCACTGGCGTAATGCGAAAGGTGCCGACCATTTGTTCGTGGTCAAACGCCGCCAAGACAATCGAATAAGCGTCTTCCGAATCTTTTAAAGACTGCAAGTCGTCATTGCAGCCTTCCGGGCGACGCCCCAATTCATTCACGTAAACCTGATAACGCAAACGTCCAACAGCGTCGAGTTCTTCAGCCGAATTAATCGGCCGAATAAATAGATGATTGGTCTTATTGTTGGCAACACTCATCTCGCCGCTCCCCCGCTGCTAGAAGGGCATTTTGGCATTACCGTGACAAGTTTTTACACCTTGCATCACGAAGAAAGTGCCGGTTATCGGAGGAGTTGTAGTGATCGGGCCTAGAAGGCCCTCCTACTGGCCTCCTACTTTAGGGTGCGCTCAAACAATTCGTATATGCGGCGATATTGGTCGTACCAGCTTTCCGGATGGACATAGGCATGACGTTCCAGCGGGTAGCTTGCCAGTTCCCATTTGTCTTTTTTCAATTCGATCAGGCGTTGCGATAAACGCACGGAGTCTTGATAAAACACATTGTCATCCATCATGCCGTGGCTGATCAGTAAATTGCCGCGAAAATTTTCGACATATTCAATCGGTGAAGATTTTTTATAGGCTTCCGGATCAAGCTGTGGTGTATTCAAAATATTGCTGGTGTATTCGTGGTTGTAGGAAGTCCAGTCGCTGACGGGGCGTAACGCAGCGCCCGCCTTGAAAGCTTCGGGTGCACGGAATAAAGCCATGAAGCTCATGAAGCCGCCATAGCTACCGCCGTAAATCCCCACCTGTGCACGATCACCATTTTGATTGCTAACCAGCCAATCGACACCGTCGAGATAATCTTCCAGTTCCGGGTGTCCCATTTGGCGGTAAATCGCAGTGCGCCAATCGCGGCCGTAACCTTCGGAGGCGCGGTAGTCCATATCGAGCACGATATAACCTTTTTGCACGAGCATATTATTGAACATCTGTTCACGAAAATAGGTCGGGTAACGTGAATGCACGTTCTGCAAATAACCGGCACCATGCACAAACATCACGATCGGATATTTTTTTCCTGCTTCAAATTGTGCCGGTTTATAAAACTTTGCCCAGACGGTTCCGGCGCCATGTTTTGAAGGCACTTGCACAAATTCCGGCGTGATCCACGAACGCGCCTTGAATTCTGCGGTACGGGTATCGGTCAGCTTTACCGTTGTGCCATCGGCAATATTCACCACGGCCGCTTGCGCCGGCATATAGCTGCTTGAATAGCGCAGCAATAAGGCTTTGCCATCGGGCGACAAGCTGAAATCTTCAACGCCGTCCAATGCCGTTATTTCACGCACATTGCCATTGCGACTGGCGGCACAGACTTCGTAATCGCCGGGCCAGGCACGATTGCATAATACGTAGGCGATGGATTTATCGTTTGACCATATGGGCGATGAGGCTTCCCATTTTCCGCTGGTTAAGGCCTTGGCTTTTGCACCCAATGCTTGGGTGTAGAGATGCGAATAACCGGTTTCTTCCGACATATACCAAAGCGTATTGTTGTCGAGCCAGCCAAATTCATTGAAGTTCCAGTTAATCCAGGCCTTATCAGTCAAACGATGCTGCGAAACCAGTTTGCCGTTGGCGAAATCCACCGTGGCAATCCAGCGATCTTTATTATCGATGGCGCGCAACATGACGGCGACCTGAGTGCCGGCATCATTAAATTGTGCGGCGTCGATACGAACAACGCGATTGCCTTTCAGTGCATCGAGTTTTTGTGCTTTACGAAATTCGGCAAGCGGATCGATGGCAATGCCCGGCAAGGCGTCGAGCGAAATATCGCTGACGGCACCGGTTTTTGGATTCACTAATTTCAGGTTTTGCGGTGTCGGTGAATTTCTGCCGACACGTACGCGCTCGTCTTCCGATTCTTCATAGCCCGATTCGGTGACGTATTTCGGTAATTTTCCGATACGACCTTCATCGGCACCTTTGGTTGAAGTAATCGCGAGTAACCATTGCCCTGCCGGTGACAATGCCGTCCAGTCAATTTGCACATCACTACCGAGATACGCTTTATTGATCGCGCGCGTAGTGTCGGCTTTACGGTCGGCTTCTGCTTGCGCCTTCAATTCTTCGCGATCATTCTTGATGCGTTTTAGCGTGCTGATTAAACGCAATTGCATATCACGCAAGTCATCGGCTTTCGGCGCTTTATTGGGGTCGCTTTCAGCCACCGGCAATGCTGCCGGTTCTTGTAAATGCGTGTTAAGCGACCAGCGGTACCATTGATTAGTTTCGCGATACAGCACTGCCGTACCATCGGCACTAAAGCGCGGGTCGGTTTCGGTTTCGTTGCTTCGGGTAATTTGCAGCAAGCTACCGTTTTTCAGATTGCGCAAAAACACGTCGCCATTGCGCACAAACAGCGCTTGTTGATGCTGGGCATCAAACACAAAATTCTGGCCATCTTGATTGGCAAGCTCATTACTTTCGACTTTCTTGGCGGTGCCACCGCTGCGATTGATCGCAAAAACGTCGCGGATGGGTGAACCCGTACGCTTCTGGCTGTATTGCAATTGCTGGCTATCCCATGCCCACCAAGCGCTTTCCACGGGGGTTCCAATCCAATCGGGGTGCGACATCGCCTGATCGAGCGTGATGGGCGTGGTCTGTGCCTGAACCGACAAACTGGCCAGCGCGGCCAGTGCAAACAAGCGAACTCGCATGGAAACTCCGATGAATGAGGATGAATAGGAAAGCGGCTAGATTATCAAATTAGCTATTGTTTTAAGCGCTAGTCGGCGACAATTCACCATTGCCAATCGATATTTCCATGATCGCTCACATTTATAAATCACTACGCAAACCCGATGCCTATCTGTATTTGCGTGATAAAGAAGGCTTCGGGCTGGTGCCGGACTCGATACGCGCACCCTTGGGCGAGCTGGCTTTCGTGATGAGCCTGGAATTAAGTGCCGACCGTGTATTGGCACGCGCCAATGCCGTCGTGGTTCGCTCGAATCTGGTGGAGCGCGGTTATTACCTGCAAGTTCCGCCAACGGTGCTCGACCCTTTAGTGGCCGGAGGCGTCGGCGATGGCTGAGTTATCCTCGGCAGCACCAAGGCCCAAAACCGGCTGGCGTCAAATTCTTGTATTTGCACTTGCGATTTTATTCGCTGCACTTCCGCTAGTGCTCACTTCAAGCTGGAGCGTTTTTGGTTTAATCGCTTCGCAACTTTTTTTGGGTCTAGGCTGGCGCGCATTCAGAACTGATCAAAAGGCTTCGGCAAAATCGAAAATCAAAACCGACTGGACCGTGTTTGTCGGTTTGTGGTGCCTTGCCTATGCATTGATGGCCCTGTTTCTGTATTGGCCTTTGCAATCGCTGCGTTACAGCGGCGTGTTGATTTCTGCACTATGGCTAAGTGCCGCGGTGGCTTTATTAATACTGATTTTCTGGCGGCACTGGCCATGGCTGGCATTGGCCGAACAAGGTAGCGACCGCGTTTCAAAATGGCTAGCACTCGATTCCGCGCCGCAGGCATACAGTTTTATGCCCGGCCTGATCACGGCACTGCAATGGTTTTTCGTTATTGCACTGGGCTTGAGTTTTGGTCTGGATGAATTTATTTCAGGCGCGTTTTTTTTACCGGCATTATTGGCGCATTTTTTATTGAGCCTTGCCCTACATTGGCGTTTACACGCAATTGAAATTACCAGCGTACGAAAAGCCATCGATGACCCCGCATTAAAACCTGCCAGCATTTTGATTAATGAAAAACAGACCATCGCTGAACCGGTTTCACTTTATGCCGCTGCACGCCGTAATCAGGTTGACGCTGCATTAACGGCGATTCAAAACGGTGCCGATGTCAAAGCGCTACCCGATAACAATGATGTTGATCAACGTAGCTTGCCGATGTTGGCGGTGTTGCTGAGCGACCTGCGTTTGCTGCGTGAATTAATTGCCCGCGGCGTGGATATCAATCATGCGCATCTTGGGCTAACACCTTTGCTCACCGCCACTCGCGACAGCTGGCATGGTCGTCCTGAAGCGGTGATGATGTTGCTCGCCAATGGTGCCGACACCCGTATCGCCGATAACGACGGCTACACGCCTTTGCATCATGCCGCCCGCAGCTCCGACCCTGCCGTCGCCGCTTTATTGCTCGACGCCGGAGCTTCGCATGAAGCCCTCACCAAAGAAGGTTTCAATGCACTCGGTGTTGCCTGTGTCGCCAATAATTGGCGACTCGCAAAATTCCTGATGGAACGCGGCAGTAAGAGCGAACCTGCCAATGGTCAGTCGGCATTAATTGCTGCGACCATGGGCGAAGACGACACCGCCGGCGTGCAATTATTATTACGCCATAAAGCGCGAGTCGATGCCCGTGGTGTGCAGCAAAACACTGCACTATTACAAGCCTGCAGCTTGGGCAACACTGACATTGTTGGCGTGTTGCTGGACGCCGGTGCTGATCGCAATGCCCGTAATGATGCTCAAAGCTCGCCCTTGCTTGAAGTGGCAACGCAAGGCTCGATCGAAACGCTAATGCGTTTGTTGCAGGCCAAGCCGGATCTGCAAGCCGTCGATCTGGAAGGCAGAAACGCCTTGCATCTCGCCTGTGTCAATAATGCCTCGCCGGATTTTATCAAGCAGCTGCTCCAAAGCGGTGTCGTCAGTGATCATGCCGACAATAACGGCATGCGTGCCATTGACGTTGCGATTGCAAAAGAGAACTGGCCAGTGGTGGCCGTGCTCGATCCAAAACATGAAGTCCCCAGCTCGCTGACCGATAACTTATTTGAAGAGCACCAGCTACAACCTTCACCACGACAACTCATTCGCGAAGCCTTGCAGCAAAATGCCGAAGCTGATGTTTCCAATTATTTGCAAAATTGTGATGCCGCAAGTTTGTCATCGATGTTGTTGGAATTCGCCGGAGATGCCGACGTCACTCGCATGGAGTTGCTGCTGCAAAACGGTGCCCGCGCCGATCTTGCCCTGGAAGATGGCGATAGCGCGTTTTTCCATCTGCTCGACCGTGCCGGTCATACACAACCTGCCCTGCTGTATTTGCTTGATCGCGGCACCTCACCCAGCGGGCTCGGCGGCTTGTCACGTTATTTAGCGGTCTGCCTGAAAAACGAATATGTCACACGCAGCTACGAAAATTTCGCATTGCAATTATTGGAACGCGGTGCCGATGCTTTTGGGCATACGGCAAAACACGAAGCGCCCTTATTGCAATCGATTCATCTGGGCTGGCCGCGTTTGACCGAAGCACTTTTACAAAGCGGCGTGAATCCCAATCAACGTGATGCCCGTGGTTTTAGTGCGCTACATCTTGCGGCCAATCTCGGCCGCGAAAACAGCATCAAACAACTTCTGGTATTTGGTGCCGACATCACTGCCCGCACCGCAGATGGTCAATCGGCGCTCGGCATTGCCCTTGCCGCCGGTCAACATGATTTAAGTGCCTGGCTAGAATGGCGTGGCTGGCAGCCCCCGGCTCGCAAATTACTCGCGCTTGATTTGCCTGCCGCCGCCATGACCGGCGATGCACAAGCAGTCACTCGTCTAATCGAATTAGGCCTGCCTATCAATGCGCTCGACGCACAGGCCTGCTCGGCATTATTGCGTGCTGCCGGTGGTGGCCACGAAATTATTGTTCGTTATTTATTGAACAATGGTGCCGACCATCGTATTGCCGCCCGTACCGGTGCCACTGCATTATCGGCCGCCATCAGCATGCGGCACGCACATGTAGTCGATGTCTTACTGCGTAACGGCGCCGACGCCGAACAAAGCCTGCCTGGTGGCGTCACGCCACTCATGCTCGCTAGCGCGCTTGGGCTGCCCGATATCATTAGTCATTTGCTCTCGCGCGGTGCCGAAATAAATGCCCGCGATGCACAAGGCTTTAATGCACTGCACTGTGCCGCTATTCATGGCTTCAGCTCACGCGACAAACAGCGCGTGTTGGCCATGTTCGACATGCTGCTGTATGCCGATATTGAGTTCGACAATCCTACCCAAAGTGGGCAAACACCTTTGCATTTCTTGCTGGGCGCCCGGGCTGAAGCAGGTGCTAGTTGCGATGAAGAAGTATTGATCGCCGCCATGGAGCGCCTGCTTAGCGAAGGCGTCGATTTGGATACACAAGACCAACGCGGCATGACCGCACTGCATCTCGCCGCCATGCATGGCTTGTCGCGCATCGTCAATCGCCTGCTCCGCGAAGGCGCCAGCAGAAATGCCCGCGACTCCCTTGGCCGCACTCCGCACGAACTCGCACTAGTGCGCGGCTTCGTCGATGTTGCCGCCGAATTTGAAACCCTGCGTAACACACAGCCTTCGATGGCAAGATTTCTACGCGATCCGAATTGAGCATTTATAGCTAATTCACTAAATATCACGAAATCAAAAAAAGAAAACACAAAGCTCACCAAGATCACAAAGGCCACGAAGATAAAACGTGGGAGCGTCCGTCAGGCGCGAAAAACCTGCGACGCTGCTGATGTCTTATCGAATAAATACTATCCACTAGCTTATGCTTTGAAAAAAACGCCGAGCAAGCTCGGCGTTTTTTGTTTCCCATGTGCGGAATTGAAAATCAGCCGCGTTTCATGCTCATGAAAAATTCGTCATTGGATTTGCTGGTCTTCATTTTGTCGAGCAGGAATTCCATGGCGGATAATTCATCCATTGGGTGTAATAACTTACGCAGTATCCAGATCTTCTGTAGCATTTCGGCGTCAATCAGCAATTCTTCGCGGCGGGTGCCGGAGCGATTGATGTTGATGGCGGGATACACGCGCTTTTCTGCAATGCGACGATCCAAATGCACTTCTGAATTACCGGTGCCTTTGAATTCTTCGTAGATCACTTCGTCCATTTTCGAGCCGGTATCGACCAGCGCGGTGGCAATAATCGTCAGCGAGCCGCCCTCTTCAACATTACGTGCAGCGCCGAAGAAGCGCTTCGGACGATGCAGGGCATTGGCATCGACACCACCAGACAATACTTTGCCTGAACTTGGCACCACCATATTGTAGGCACGTGCCAGACGCGTGATGGAATCGAGCATGATGACGACGTCGCGCTTATGTTCGACCAGACGCTTGGCGCGCTCGATCACCATTTCGGCAACTTGCACATGGCGTGCAGCCGGTTCATCAAACGTTGATGAAATCACTTCGCCACGAACGGTGCGCTGCATTTCGGTCACTTCTTCTGGACGCTCGTCGATTAACAACACGATCAAATGCACGTCGGGATGATTATGCAAAATCGCCTGGGCCACATTCTGCATCAGCATGGTTTTACCGGCTTTCGGCGGCGAAACAATCAGTGAGCGCTGGCCTTTGCCCTGCGGCGACATCAAGTCCATGATGCGGCCGGTGATATCTTCAGTCGAACCATTTCCGCGTTCTAGCGTGAATTTTTTACGCGGGAATAAAGGCGTCAGATTTTCAAACAGCACTTTATTTTTTGAAGCTTCGAGCGGCTCGCCATTAATCGTGTCGAGCACATTCAATGCGACGTAGCGCTCGCCGTCTTTCGGTGAACGAATGCGTCCGGAAATATGGTCGCCGGTACGTAAATTGAAACGGCGAATCTGGCTGGGCGAAATATACACATCATCCGGGCCAGCGAGATAACTCGCATCGGCCGAACGCAGAAAACCGTAACCGTCGGGCAAAATTTCCAGTACGCCGTCACCGGCAACACCGTTGGAATGACGCGTCAGCACTTTCAATAACGCGAAGGTGACGTCCTGCTTGCGCATACGCGCCACACCTTCGTGCAAGTTTAAAAGCTCGGCCATTTCCAGCAATTTATGGGCCGGCATGCGCTTGAGATCATTCAAGCTATAGGTCGGAAAATCCACTGGCAGTTGCGGCATCGGACGCTCATGGCGTTCCGGACGCTCACCATTCTGGTTGTTATTTTGACCGGGATTTTGCCCAGTGTTTTCACCGCCTTCTTCAGCATTATTATTTTGCTGAGGGCGATTACGGTCGTTCCGGTCATAGCGATCATTACGACCACGGAAACGGTTTTGATTTTGACGTTGATGCTGTGGACGATTTTGATTATTGCGCGGGCTGCCATCTTCGTTGGTCTGGCCGCCGTCCTGGCTTTGCTCGATGTTCGAGCCGCCAACATTCGCACTGGCATTATTTTGATTCTGGTTACTGGCTTCGTTACCACCGGATTCGCTTTGGCGCGCTTCGCCCGAAGCAGCGGACTGCGAATAGGAACCGGCATTATTATCGCTGCTGCTATTTTCCCGATTTTCGCGATTTTCGCGGCTCTCGCGAGGCTCACGGTTTTCACGTGGCGCGGCCGGTTCGACCGATGCGGGTGCAACTGGCGGCGCTATTGGCGCAGCAGCGGCGGAGATTTTGGAGGCTGCTTTGACAGTCACTTTCCGAACCGCTTGGGTCGGTGCAACGTCAGCAGTGGCAGAGGCTTGGACGCTAGGTTTGCGACCACGTTTTACGGCTGGCTTGCCGGTTTCAATTTCGTTTTCAGACACGGATGGGGTTCCTCGCAATGGCGAGTTAGGGATAAAAGAAGGGGTTTAACAGATCGGCGCTTGCGCCTTT
>JAYSXB010000130.1:0-11359 GCA_043717775.1 Arenimonas sp. | reverse complement strand
CCTTTGAGTTGGTCGCTAAAAAATAGAATCAGGCCGCTGGCAATAATCGCCAAACCGCACCATTGACCAAATTTATAGGGCTCGCGAAATATAAAAATGCCGCCCAGCGCCATTAGCAAAGGCGCCAGCTGTATTAACAGTTGAGCATTGGCCGGCGTGGTGTACTGCACGCCCAGCAAATAAAAAACGTAATTGCCGATCAACAATAATGCCGCCGCCATTAAATGCCACCAGCGCTTGCCGTCCAAAGTTTTAAATACCGACAAACCCCCGCGCCAACTCAACCAAGCAAACATCACGATAGTCGCTACCAGAAACCGGAACCAGGTGAGGGTCATGGCGTCGAGCTGCTCGAGCGTTACCTTCAAGGCAACCGGCAAACTCGCCCAGCAAGCGGCGGTAATGATTGCCAGCAATAGCCCCAATCGCCAACGGCCCGACGCTTGATGTAAGGCCATGGTTTATCCTTGTGTAGGCTATGTTGCAGATTCTAACATTGCAGTTGATTTAGCCAAAAATTAAGTCCTTATTCACTCGCCGTGCAGGACACTGGCTATCACTCTGGGGCCTATTATGAAAATCAAGCTCGTACTGTCGCTCGCCATACCCGCTCTCATCATGCTCGGCACTACCGGTTGCATGACGACTACCAATAGTTATAGTCGCGATATTGTTTATCGCGACGGCAGCTACTATTCGCCTGCCGACGAACAATATGGCGATTACTATTACGAGCCTGAGCCGGATTATTCGTATTACGACGATAATTATTATGGGTTCAATAATGGCTTCAATTCGGGCTATTACGGCAACTCTTGGTATGGCAGTCGATATTCGTCGGGTTGTCGTTTTTCCTACCGCTATGATCGTTATTGCGATAACGGCTGGGGCAACTCTTTTCTAAACTTCGGCGGCCTGACCATTATTTTTGGTAATTCCAATCACTATGCTTATGGTTACGGCAATAATTATGGTTATGGGCATCAAGATTATTACGGCGGCTATCCTTACTATGGTTGGAATTCTCCAAGACCGCGACCGCATAACAACGATCCGATTCCAATGCCAAAGCCGAGACCACCTTGGCCGGGCCATCAGGTGCCCGATACTGGTTTTAATAATGCTCTCGGCATGCGCGTGCCCGGCGAGCCCATTCGCATCCCGACTAAACCCGGTGTGATTGATCAAAACCCGGTTGAGCCTGGAATTGAACCGCAAGATCAAGAAAACCTGAACCCCTACACGCGTACTCGCGAGCCACGGCAAACAATTCGTCCTGAAATTTGGCGGAATAATCGTGACAACAATGGCGAAGATGGCATTGTTATCGGCAATCGCCGCCAAGCAAGGCCCATTATTAATGACAATAACGACCCGCGTTTGCGTACCAAGCCAGCCTTACTAATTGAGGACGGCGCTTACGAGCCGATAGAAAAGCCGATTCGGCAAAATCGCAGACCGCAGCCTTATCCAAGAGCCATTGATTCTGCTAATGAAGTTCGGCAAGCACCGGCAATGGAGTCTTCTGACAACCCGGCGCCTGAACGCGCTCGTCAAGACAACCGCCAAGAGCGTCCAGAACCCCGCATTCAACCGGTACGTGAGCGCGTTGAGCGGGCTGAACGCAACGAGCGCCCGGTTCGCTCAGAGCGGCAAGAGAGTAATGATGAGGGCAGCGGCGCCCAATAATCTGTAAATGCCGCGTGACGGGTCTTTGTTAAAGCGGCGTTATTGACACATTATGTCGTTTTTTGACCTAAACTTGGTCCATCACTTGTCTGGTGCTCGGCGTTGATTCCCCCGGATCCCCCCTGTTCCTAAAAGAATCGAGCCGAGTGCCAGCATTTTTATTCCAGACTAGATCCAAATCCAAACTAAATTGGAAACATAAAAAAGGCCAGGAGCTCCCCCCGGAGCTCCTAGCCAGCATCCCCCTTATGTTTCTGATTCGCCCCTGTTCAGTCGATTCAGCCATATTGGGTGCCTAGACCACAATGCAGGAAGCATGCCATTCAGCGCCCTGCAGTTGTTACAAGTTGTATCGCGAACATTAGCCGCACTCTGGCGCTAAAATAGAACTATGAAAACCGATTTCTTTCACTACGACGTTATTGTGATTGGCGGCGGCCACGCGGGGACCGAAGCGGCTCTCGCCTCGGCACGTGCGGGCGCGCGCACTTTGTTGCTGACCCATAGCATCGAAACCATTGGCCAGATGAGCTGCAACCCCGCGATTGGCGGCATTGGCAAGGGCCATTTAGTAAAAGAAATTGACGCGCTCGGCGGTGCCATGGCGCGCGCGACCGATCGCGCCGGTATTCAATGGCGCACACTCAATGCCAGCAAAGGCCCGGCGGTTCGCGCAACACGGGCGCAGGCCGATCGCCAACTGTATAAATCGGCGATTCGCAATATTGTTGAAACCCAAGAAAACCTGACGCTATTTCAAGCGCCGGTCGATGACATCGTGTTTGAGAATGGCCGCGTTGCTGCCGTCGTGACCCAAAGCGGCCTGAGTTTCAAAACCAAGGCTGCCGTGCTGACTGCAGGCACCTTTTTGGCCGGAAAAATTCATATTGGTCTGACCAACTATGCCGGTGGTCGTGCCGGTGACCCGCCTTCACTAACGCTGGCTGAAAAACTGCGTGATGGCCCGTTTGTGATTGATCGTTTAAAAACCGGAACCCCGCCACGTATCGATAGTCGCTCGATCAATTTTGACGGCTTGGAAGAACAACCGGGCGACACGCCCATTCCGACCATGAGTTTCATTGGCAGCAAGAGTGATCATCCGCGACAAATTTCCTGCTGGATTACGCACACCTCCGAACAAACGCACGACATTATTCGTGGCGGCCTTGATCGCTCACCGATGTATTCCGGTGTGATTGAAGGCGTGGGCCCACGTTATTGCCCTAGCATCGAAGATAAAGTCGTTCGCTTTGCCGATAAAAATTCGCACCAGATTTTTATCGAGCCCGAAGGCCTGGATACCTTTGAAATTTATCCGAATGGCATTTCAACATCGCTGCCTTTTGATGTGCAATTTGAATTAGTACGTTCAATAAAAGGTTTTGAAAACGCGCACATCACCCGGCCCGGTTATGCGATCGAATACGATTATTTCGACCCGCGTGGATTGAAAGCATCGCTGGAAACCAAGGGTATTGATGGCCTGTTTTTTGCTGGTCAAATCAATGGCACCACCGGTTACGAAGAAGCAGGCGCACAAGGCCTGATAGCCGGTTTGAATGCGGCTCGACTCACGCAGGAAAAACCGGCTTGGACACCACGCCGCGACGAGGCTTATATCGGCGTTTTAATTGATGATTTGATTACCCACGGCACTACCGAACCGTATCGCATGTTTACCTCGCGTGCCGAATATCGCCTGCAGTTGCGCGAAGATAATGCCGACACCCGCCTGACTGAAATTGGTCACACAATGGGCATTGTCGATGAACAGCGCTGGTCGGCTTTTTCACGCAAGGCCGATGCCGTAAAAACCGAAACCGAACGCCTGAATAAACTTTGGGCCACACCGGGCAATGCTCTGGGTGCCGCAGTACAAGCGCAATTAAATGTTCCGATTACGCGCGAGTGTAATGTGCTTGATTTGATCAAGCGCCCAGAAATTACCTATGCCAGTTTGATGTCGGTGGCTGATTTAGGCCCCGGTGTTAGCGATGAAAAAGTCGCCGAACAAATCGAAATTACCGTTAAATATTCGGGCTATCTGGACCGCCAGCGCGAAGACATCGAACGTCAGCGCCGTCATGAAGATAGCGAAATTCCAAAAGATTTCGACTATCAGACTATTTCCGGCCTGGGGAATGAGCTCGAATCCAAGCTAATGAAAGTCCGGCCCGAAACCATTGGCCAAGCCCAGCGCATTCCCGGCATGACACCGGCGGCGATCTCGCTTTTACTGGTCACATTGAGTAAGCGCCGACGGGTCGCTTGAGTGCATTTTTGCTGATTTAAGCGCTTAAACCGAAATAAAAACGCCGATTCCGCAAATAAATTGCAAAAAAGCCACCTACGCAGTGGTATGGCGGTGAAAGTTCAATTAAAGTTAAGACTCTAACCGAGGCACACCTCGGAGGCGAGCCAAAGCGGACACGGGGGAGGGGTCACTTGACAGTGAATCAGAACCGCAACGTGGGCTCTATAATTTTTGTTCATGCTCAGGAGTTCATCATGCCCCGTATTTCCCATCTCGCCGCCGCTTGTGCTTTGGCGCTCTGCGCTCAAGCTGCTCAGGCTCAACAATTCTCCAGTGTCGTTACCTTCGGCGATAGCCTGAGTGACGCTGGTAACACCAGTACCGTTGATGGCAGCGCCGCTACCGCCGCTGGCAATAGCTTTACTACTAATAACGACCCCGTGCATACGCAAATTATTGCCGCCTATTACGGCTTGAATCAGCAGCATTCGGTCATAGGTGGTTCCAACTATGCATTTGGCGGCTCCTGCGCGCAAACGGCAACCGGCGCGGCAACTCCCGCCTGCGTTGCGCCAACTTTGCCACGCTTGAATGTGCAAATTGGTCAATACCTGACTCCTCGTGCTGGCGTGGCAGACCCTAATGCGCTTTACACCGTGTTGACCGGGGCTAATGATATTTTTGGTGCTATTGGTGGTGGCGTTTGGGCCTCATCAGCGGCCATTGCTGCTGGCTCGGCCACCGTTGCAGGCGCGGTCATAACCAATGTAAGTACTTTGCAAACGGCTGGCGCTCGTTACATCGTGGTTTATAACCTGCCTGACTTGGGCCGCACGCCACAATTTGGCGGCAGCGCAGCCACTTCAGCACCGTTCAATCTGGCTACCGTTAGCTATAACGCCGCACTGAATGCCGGCTTGGCTGGCCGTAGCGGAATTATTCCAGTTAATACTTTTGCCTTGGTCAATGAGGTCATCGCAAACCCAGGCCTATATGGCTTTACCAATGTAACTGGTATTGCTTGCGGCCCCGGCGCGCCAGGCGTAGTAAGTTCGGCCGCCTGCGGCGCCGTTGGCTCTGGCAATCCGTTCACTTATGCCGCTGGCACCAATAACACTTTCCTATTTGCCGATGGCGTCCATCCAACCGGTGCTGGTCATCGCCTGTTAGCCAACGTCGTTATTTCAACGCTTGCAGCTCCAGGCCAAGTATCGTTGGCAGGTGAGCTGCCGCTGCAAGTTTACCAAGACCACAGCGGTGCCATTAACCAGGCAATGCTGGACAATAAAGTTAGCGGTACTGAAGTGGGTAGTTCACGCGGATTTTTCAAAGCACTCTTTGGTAACCAAGATTACAACGGCAGCGTGAACGCTCCGGCACTGAGCTCCAACACCAATACCTTCAGCGGTGGTTTTGAGTATCGTTACAGCGAAGGCCTCAGTCTGGGTGCAGCTGCCAGCTTCGGCGGCTCCAATGGCAGTTTTAGCGGCGGCGATATTGATGGACAAGAATTCCTCGGCTCGGTCTTTGCCACCGCGCATTTTGGCAATGGTTATATTGATGGTGTCTTGTCTTTAGGCAGCAGCAGCATCGATATCAATCGTCAAATCGTACTTGGCCCAACAACGCGAGTCGAAGAAGGTAATGCCCGTGCTTCGCACAAGGCATTCGAAGTGGGCGGCGGCTATTTGTTTGGTGACACCCTACGCCACGGTCCATTCCTGAGCGCAACCTGGCAGAAAGTGGGTATTGAGGCTTATGCTGAAAACAGCGGCACATCAACTTCCATGCGTTTTGACGGCTTTGATCGTGATTCCCTGATTGGCCGCATTGGTTACCAACTGCAAGGTGATTTCGGTGGCGATCGCTCCATTCGTCCAAGCCTGCGTGTCGCCTATGCTTCTGAAAACAAAAATGATACGACTCTGGTAACCGCTGGTTCGACCTCAATGAATGGTCAATTCACTCTGCCGGGCTTCACCCCTTCGGATAATTGGATTGAAGCTGACTTAGGTTTGAGCGTTGAATTCAGCGACAGCACTTCTGGTTATGTGGGTTATCACGGACGTTTCAGTGACGATACACAAGACAACAAGAGTTTCAATCTTGGCGTCAACGTAAAATTCTAAGTTCAAGTTTCAGTAACAAAAAGAGCCGCCTTCGGGCGGCTTTTTATTGGCGGATTTTCGTAGCCCGGGTCACGCTCCATCGACCCGGTGATGCGGTGATGCGATATATGAATACAAAATCCAAGCCGCATCCATTGGTGCAGGGCTCGCATCAACACTACCCCGGAATTGGCGACTCGGGTCGATAGAGCGTGACCGGGGCTCTACTATAAAATTCAGGCAGCAAAAAACCGGGCTCCTTACGAGGCCCGGTTTTTTATCGACTACATACTTGTGTTCTTTTGAATGAAACTACTACACCCTTGAGTATTACCAGCCGAACGATGCACCTGCACCAGTAGCCGTTTTATCGCCATCGAACGCGGCGCCAAAACTAATGGTCACACTGTC
Source organism: Arenimonas sp. (assembly GCA_043717775.1). Classification (GTDB taxonomy): domain Bacteria; phylum Pseudomonadota; class Gammaproteobacteria; order Xanthomonadales; family Xanthomonadaceae; genus Arenimonas. The sequence continues at coordinate 4,894 of JAYSXB010000130.1, read as the reverse complement.
AGACACCGTACGCTGGAAACCCAGGGCAAAGGCGGTTTGCCCACCGTAATTACCTAAACCAACCGCTAGACGATTGTCTTTGTTATTGCCCGAAGCTGCGGCTGTCATTTGTGCCATAGCTGCCGACATGGCGCCGACTTGGTCAACGCGTTTGTCTAAACCATCAAGTTGGTCTTGGAAACCTGCCACACTAATCACAACAGCCGCAATTTGCGAGTTCGTGTAGTTATTAGCAGCTACCAGGACAGCAGCATCGGCAGAATTCATTTGATTTAAATTCACCGCGTCGGTACCCAGTGTGCCGGCGGCCACATTGATGATTTGTCGCTCGGTACCAATACCACCCACTGAAACCGTATTAGCACGTGCTCCAGTCGTTGAACCTGCACCAATGGCAACGCTGTTGGCAGCAGTTGCGGTTGCGCCGGTACCAACGGCCGTGCTACCGGCACCGCTAGCATTGCTGTTGGCGCCTATTGCGGTACTACCGGTGTTGCCTGCCTGGGCATTTGCACCGGCGGCGGTACTATTAGTACCTAAGGCATCGGCACTAAAACCAAGTGCCGAGCTATTCGTACCGGTGGCAATACTGTTATTACCGGTAGCGACCGAGTTGTTGGTTGCGGAACTATAAGCACCCGAGGCTACCGAGTTATTGGTTGCGCCGCTGTAATAACCGGTCGCTGTGGAAGACACATCAGCCGCCGAGTAAGCACCGGTAGCCGTAGAAAAAGCACCCGATGCGCTATAAGAGCCGGTGGCCGTTGAAAAATTACCAGTAGCATTACTTGCCGCGCCGGTAGCCGTCGAGTTGTCACCGATGGCACTACTACCTGCACCAGTGGCAGTTGAGTAATTACCTGATGCCGTGCTGAATGCGCCGCTAGCAGTACTCAGATCGCCGCTAGCATTGCTTAGCGAACCAGTAGCACTCGAGTAAATGCCACTCGCTTGACTGTAATAACCCGTGGCATTGCTGTAATTACCTAAAGCGGCACTGTAGGCGCCCAAGGCACTACTAAATTCACCGAGAGCAAAACTGCTATCGCCCAAGGCGGTGCTGGAAGTGCCAATTGCGTTAGTAAACGAGCCCAAAGCAATAGCAAAGTCGCCCGATGCCGCACTAAAGCGGCCTACCGCCGTAGAATCAAAACCGCTGGCACTACTTGCCGAACCCACAGCCGTTGAACCGAAGGCATAGGCATTACTGCCGGTACCGAAAGCCGAGCTATTGTTGCCAGTAGCCACACTATTGCTGCCGAAAGCCGAGCTATTGGTCCCGACCGCTGAACTATTGGCACCGCTAGCGTTTGAACCGGCACCAATGGCCGATGAACCAAAGCCAGAAGCATTGGAGTTAATACCCGTTGCAGAACTATTAGCACCCACGGCATTCGCCCCAGCTGCACCGGCATTGGCATTAGCGCCGATGGCATTAGCATTGACGCCGTTCGCCGTACTATAGGCACCGACGGCGGTACTGTTATTGCCGACCGCAGTGCTGTAATAACCGATAGCGGAAGCATTGGCCCCGACGGCGCCGGCATAAGCACCGATTGCCGAAGCGCCCACTCCATTGGCAGTACTGTAGGAGCCGACGGCAGTACTATTATTTCCCACTGCAGTGCTGTAATAACCGACAGCAGAAGCATTGGTACCTACAGCACCTGAGTAAGCGCCAATGGCAGACGCGCCCACACCATTGGCAATAGCGTAGGTGCCTAAGGCACTTGAATTAATACCCGATGCGCTGCTGTAAGCACCCACTGCACTCGCGCCGTTCCCGGAAGCATCTGCGTTGGCACCGACGGCACTGGCATTCACTCCCGTCGCCCGACTATAAGCACCCACGGCGCTACTGTTAGCGCCCACGGCTGTGCTGTAGTAACCGATAGCGGAAGCATTAGCACCAACAGCGCCTGCATAGGCACCCACCGCGCTTGCACCAGCACCGTTGGCAATGGCATAAGCACCAATAGCGGTACTATAAACACCGGTCGCGCTGCTATTGGCACCGACGGCGGTACTATTCAGACTGTTTGCGGTGCTGTAATAACCAACCGCCGTGCTATTTATAGCGCCAGCAGCACTGTAAGCACCAAAAGCCGAGGCGCCATAGGCAATTGCTTGACTGTAAGCACCCACTGCCGAACTATAATTTCCGGCCGCATTGCTGCCATTACCCACCGCAACACTGTAATTGCCGCTGGCATTACTGTAGTTGCCGGTCGCAACCGAACCATTGATGGCCGTGCTGTTATTGCCGGTCGCTGTTGAGTAACTGCTAGCATTGGCATTATTGCCCGTCGCCGTTGAGTAACTATAAGCATTTGCGTTGTTGCCGGTCGCCGTTGAATTATTACCGGCAAAACTGCTATCGCCGATAGCCACTGAGTTGGAATAGGCAAGGCTGTTAACGCCGTTTGCGGTAGAGGCGCCTGACGCATCGCTTTGGTAGCCAGTCGCTGTCGAATCACCAGTGGCACTGCTGTAGGCACCAATTGCGGTGCTGTAATTGCCATTGGCATTGGCCGCGTAACCGCAGGCTAAGGCATACGTGCCGGTCGCAGTCGCGCCGCCATTGCCGCCACCATTCAAATCACAGGTATCACCTGCTTGCGCCACCTGAACAGAAAGCCCCATTAATACCGCTGCCACTAATTGTTGGCGAATACTGGCACAACGTGGGTTAAATTTTTGACGCTTCATAATGATGCCCCCTGATTGAATTGTGACGCGCTTCACACAAGCACGAAGTCTTAATGTACCGTTAATTGGTGTTCAGAGTAAATGCTTTAACCACCAATTATTGCCCTTTAAATCCTAGGCTATCTAGCCGTGCATTTGTGTGACTAAACCCCAGAAAACGCAGTCTGAACGCAGGCGTTGACCGATATCTGTCTGATAGCACACATTTAGCTCCTACTAAATATTAAATTTGTCCTCGCTGTTTGATCGGCGTACGTACCTTTGTAATGTTGAGCCATATGGTTTCCGGCATTTCAAATTTGCTTTAAGGTGTCGTTCCTGTTCAATCCGAGTGATGCGTCCACGTGAGCACTGATCTTTGGCAACAAGCTAACGAGCAATTTAAGGCCAAAAAATTCCAAGCGGCCAAAAGCAGTTGCGAGCAGTTGCTGGCGCAGCAACCTGAACAGGCAATGGTCTATTGCCTGCTTTCATCATGCTTTCTAAATTTAAATAGACCTCGCTTGGCGACCTTTAATGCTTTTCAGGCATGTAAATATGCAAGCGGCAGTCTTTCTGCCCGCGACATCCTTTCTATTAGCAACGCCTGTTTATCGGTCGGCGAGACCTTTCTTGGTCATAGCATGCTCGCTTATGTGGACATCGATGATAAAAACAACCGCGAAGCCTTGCTCGATGTCGGCCGACAGTACAGCGCCTTTGAAGACCAACCGACCGCATTGCGCTTTATCCAGCGCGCGCATGCCGAAGGTTTTAATGGATGGTTTGCCAATCATATTCTCAGCATTATTTTCAGCTTCACCGGCCCGGTTGAAAATGCAATTTCAGCGAGTGAAGCCTCCATTTCAAAAAATCGTCTGCACGGCCACGCTCATTGGATGCGTGCGCAGTTTGGTAGTAAAGAAGGCAATACTCTGCGCGTTGCCCGCGTGCGCGAAGTTCTCACGCAACCGGGGTTAACGGTGGATGACAACACCTATCTGCAATATGGTCTGTTTAAGGAACTCGATGCCATTGACGATACCGAAGCCGCCTGGCCTGCTTTGGTAGAAGGCATGAAACACCGTCGAAGCTTGCTGAAATTTACCAGTGATCGCGAAAATTTAAGCTTCGATAATTTAATCGCTGCCACCAATAATAATTTTCTGGAAGTCCCCACCCAAGTACCGCATGAAGTCACGCCTATTTTTGTAGTAGGTATGCCGCGCACCGGCACCACGTTGCTGGAACGCATCATTGGCAATCACCCACAAATTACCGCCTGCGGTGAATTGAGCGATTTCAAAATGCAATTGCAATGGGCCGCTGATGTCCCCCTGCCGGTACAACTACATCCGGAGTTTGGCGAGCTAATTTCAAAAATCGATTTTCATCTAGTCGGCAATCGTTATCTGGAAAAAACCCATCGCCTGATCGAAGGCCGAAAGTTTTTCAGCGATAAATTACCCTTGAACTATCTTTATGCCGGTTTAATTTTGAAATCGATACCGCATGCAAAAATTATCAATCTGCGGCGTCACCCAATGGACGCCTGTTTCTCGAATATGAAAGAACTGTTTGCCCATCATCACTATGCTTATAGTTACGACATGCTGGAAGTGGCCAATCATTATCGTAATTATTCGCGACTGATGAAACACTGGCACAAAATTGCACCGGGGAGAATTATCGATGTGCATTACGAACATTTAGTGACGCAGCCCGAACACGAAGCCAGACGCGTACAGGAATATTTAGGCCTACCCCACGTAGAAGGCGTTACCGATATTCTGGCCAATAAACGCATCACCACCACCGCCAGCACCTTGCAATTGCGGCAACCGATCCACAGCAAAAACATGGGTGGCTGGAAGCGCTATGAAAGCCAATTGGAGCCTATGCGCTTAGCATTGCTGGATGTGATTGAGGAATATGAAGCGCTGTTGTGATCTTATTCTTATTGGGCTTTTTCGGGCCTGGGAGAAATCGGGCCTAGAAGGCCCTCCTACAGGCGCGTTGGTAGGAGGGCCTTCTAGGCCCCATCTCTACCAGATATTAGCCAAGACCCAGCAATGGCCCGTTCCAATTTGAAATATTCCAATAGGAATACATTTCAATTTTATCTACCACGCCTGCACGAATCGGATTATTCAATAAATAACGAATCGCTATATCAATATCCTCATGCCTGCGTAAGCCTCGATCA
>JAYSXB010000129.1:0-4432 GCA_043717775.1 Arenimonas sp. | reverse complement strand
CAGAAGAACTCGGCGATTGCATCGATTGCACATTATGTGTGCAAGTCTGCCCAACCGGCATTGATATCCGTAATGGTCTGCAATACGAATGCATTGCCTGTGGCGCCTGCATCGACGCCTGTAATTCGATCATGGATAAACTGGAATATCCGCACGGGCTTATTCGCTATACCACCCAGCATCAGCTCGAGGCCAAAGCCAGCCACGTGTTGCGTCCGCGCATCATCGTGTATGGCGTTCTGTTGCTAGGTTTGTTTGCCGTGTTTGCCGTCGGTATTGCAAAACGCAGTCCGCTAATCGTCGATGTAATGCGTGACAAGCAGCTTTATCATTTGAATGATGACGGCAATATCGAGAACGCCTATACCTTGCGCGTCATCAACAAGGATAAGCATGCGCACACTTACAAAGTGAGTGTTGATAGCCACGCCGATATCGAAATAGAACATTTTTCCGGAAACATTTCACTGGAACCGGAAGAAGTGCAAACCTTGCCGATTACATTGGCGTCAAAACCCGGCAAAGTGAAAGGCGTTGCCGAAGTGACATTTATTCTTGAACAAACCGATGGTGATGCCAAAGTTACCGAAGAAAGCCGCTTTATCGCGCCCGACGAGCATGACGAACATGAAGACGACTAGCGCCATCCGGGAACCCATGGTCTGGCTAATGTTCGGCATCCCCGCGCTGACTGCAGTCGCCGGTTTTTACACACTGTATATTGCCAGTCTGGCGAATGCGACCGATGTCGTGAATATGCCGGTGACACGCATTGCACAGGTACAGCAATCGGATTTCACAGCCGACTTGATGGCAGCACGATTGAATATCAGCGCGCAACTGGATATTTCCAACGGACGCTGGACAGTCACAAGCCCGAGTCATTTAAGCAATAAAACATTATTGCTTGAGCTTCAACACCCGATTGATAAAGCACAAGATATTCGATTGGTACTCGAAAAACAGGGAAATCGTTTTGTCAGCAATACCGTCGTAGCAAAAAATCACGATTGGTTATTGCAGTTATCCGACCAGCATTCGCAATGGCGTCTTGTTGGCCGACTACACAGGCAAAGCAAGACTGCAAACCTAAGGGCGTCGGTCAACACCCCGTGAACACGGTCGCGAATCAACTTGAAATGCCGGTGCATCAAAATGTAAATGCTCTGTGCTTTCATTGTGGCCAAACGATAACAAGCGACTTGGTCCAACAGAAAATACAGGGAAAATTACAATCATTTTGTTGCACCGGTTGCAGTGCTGCCACAGCGTGGATCAACGATGCCGGTCTTGCCGACTATTATAAATTACGCACCGAACAAGCCCCGCAGGCAGATGCCAATCCGGTCGATTTAAGTGCATGGGACCACCCGGATACGCTGTCGAAACATTCCCATTTTCGTGATGGCTGCGACGACATTATCATTTCGGTTCAGGGCATGCACTGCGCGGCCTGTGCCTGGCTGATTGACCGCAGTCTTAGCAAACAAAAAGGCGTTCACGAAGTGAGTGTCAATGCCGTGACTGGTCGTTTGCATTTGCGCTGGCAACAGGCAAGCACTCCCTTGTCGCACTTGATCACCTGCCTGCAACGTCTTGGCTACCGGGCTTTTTTGACCCGTGGCAGCGAGCTGGAAAAATCACGTTCGCAGGAAAAGAAGCAATTATTATTACGAATCGGTTTGGCTGCATTAGTGGCCATGCAAACCATGATGTTTGCCGAAGCGCTATATCTCGATACCACTAATGAAATGTCAGTGTGGACCCGTGATATGTTTCGCTGGCTTTGTTTTGTTACTGCAACGCCGGTCGTTTTTTATAGCGGCATGCCATTTATTCGCGGCATGCTGCGTGAGCTGAAGCAAAAAACTTTAGGCATGGACGTTCTTGCCGCCAGCTCAATTCTTTTGGCATATTTCGGCAGTCTGTATCAAACCATTATCGGCGGCCAACATGTCTGGTACGACGCTGCCGTTATGTTTGTACTGTTTTTATTAGTCGCGCGCTTTCTTGAATACCAAACGCGCCAAGCCGCTTACCAGCAATCGGATGCCTTGGCGCGCGCACAGCCCTATCTAGCGCAGGTTTTACGTGGCGATAAACACATTGCCATTCCTGTCGCCGAGCTCAAGTTGGGCGACACTTTGTGCATCAACCCCGGTGAAACAGTTTCAGCCGATGGGTTTTTATTGAATACACTTGCATTATTTGATGAGTCTTTATTGACTGGCGAAGCACAAGCGGTCACTAAAAACAAAGGCGATTTTATTCTTGCCGGCAGCATCGGCAGCTTGCATTCGGCTCAACTTAAAGTTACACAAATCGGACGCAATACTCAGCTCTCGCAATTATTATATCGGGTTGAGTTGGCGCAATTGAAAAAGTCCGACGTCACCCACTATGCCGAAAGTATCGCGCGCTATTTTGTGCTGGGCATTTTGTTCATCGCCACCATGGTCTATTTCTATTGGCAACAACAAGATTCTCCGCGAGCATTTGAAATAGCGCTTGCGGTGCTCGTAGTAAGCTGTCCTTGTGCCTTAGCCTTGGCTTTGCCGGCAGCTTTCGCCAGCGCACAAAGTGCTTTGGCAAAAATAGGCGTCCTTAGTTTCAACAACGACAGCTTAATAAAACTCGCCAAAGTCGATACCTTTGTATTCGACAAAACCGGCACCTTAACGCAAGGCAAAATTTCTCGCAGCAAGGACCAGTATTTTGTCGAAGATCATAAACACGCGCTCGCTATTGCTTGTGCACTGGAAAAAAATAGTCTGCATCCGCTAGCGTCGGCATTTCCTGAAGCCACTGACTTACAGGCAAATGAGGTGCAGCTAATACCAGGCCAAGGCATTCGCGGCTTCATCGATCAAAAACAATATCGAATCGGTAGTGCCGAGTTTGCCGCCAAAGCAATCGACGACGGTCGCCTGTGGCTTGGTGACGGTGAGCAGGCACTCGCGAGTTTTTCACTCAATGACAATGCCCGTACCGATGCAAAGACCAGTATCGCCGCCTTGCAACATCTTGGCTTGCAGGTACATTTATTAAGTGGCGACGCCGCTATCAATGTGGACAGCTTCGCCGAAGAAGTCGGCATATCGGATTCGGCGGCAAGGCAAAGCCCCGAACAAAAACAAGGCTATCTGCAAGCACTGCAATCGGAAGGCCATTGTATTGCGATGGTCGGCGACGGCATCAATGACGCACTCGTGCTGGCCAGTGCCGATGTTTCCATTGCCATGGGTAGCGGTGCCGCTGTGGCACAACGCTCGGCCGATATGATTATTTGCGGGGAAAAACTCGACCGCATACTGGCGGCACGCGCCATCGCCATTAAAACTCAGCACATTATCAAACAAAATCTGAGCTGGGCATTGCTGTATAACTTGATCGGCATTCCAGTAACGGCAATGGGCTTTATCCATCCGGGCTTCGCTGCTCTTGGCATGGTGAGTTCCTCACTACTGGTATCGATTAATGCACTCAGGTTAAGGAAAGTGTTGGTGTCGCCATGAACATCCTGCTTGTACTCATTCCGGTGTCCTTGATTTTTTTATTGATTGCGATCGGTATTTTTGTCTGGGCCATTCATAGCAATCAATTTGAAAATCTTGAATCAGCAGCCCTTGATATTTTGGCATCGGAACCAGACGTAAAAAAAGATGCCGATTGATCTCATCCTTCTCAGCGCAGCATTTCTCAGCGGCCTGTTTGGCAGTACACATTGCGTGCTGATGTGTGGCGGCATTGCTACGGCCATTCCTGCACAGCTAAAAACCAAACCACTACAAAATGCGCTCTTATTAAATTCAGCACGCGTGCTCGCCTACACACTAGCTGGCGTGGTGGTAGGCAGTATCAGCACCGGCTTCATACAATTATTACCGATAGAAACCCTCAGCATCATGGCACGCGCTGCGGTGGGTGTAGTTTTGTTATTGGTCGCCATTCGCCTGCTTGATACCAAAGCAAAATTCGCCTGGCTCAACAAACCTAATCAATGGTTGTGGCGTTTTATCCAGCCGCTACAAAAACACTTGCCGAAAAACCCCGGCTTGCGAATGTTATCGCAGGGGTTTCTCTGGGGCTTTTTACCTTGCGGACTCAGTGGCACCCTATTGATTGCTGCTTGGCTAAGTGCGAGCCCAATACAAGGTGGTTTGATTATGCTTTTTTTCGGCATGGGGACATTGCCTGCCATGACCACCCTGAGTTGGAGCGGCGTTCGCCTAGGTGGATTATTGGCGAAACCTAAAAATCGAATGCTCGGCAGCGCCGTGATTGCCAGTGCCGGCCTGCTAACTTTATTCGCGCCTTGGCTGAGTGCCATTCCGTTTTTACACAGCAGCCTGACAGCCTTGGGATGTAGGAGCGTCCTTTAGGCGCGACCTTGCTTCCCCGTGGGAGCGTCCGTAAGGCGCGAAAAATTACG
>JAYSXB010000128.1:0-11397 GCA_043717775.1 Arenimonas sp. | reverse complement strand
TTCAAGGCCTGCTGTATTTGTGTCGCTTCACTATGCTGGTTGACCAGCACCGCAATATCGCCAGGCTTAACGCCATGCTTGATCTCTTTCACGATGAGTTGTGCTTTATTTTCCTGGCCTGCCAGCAAAATTTCATGAATTTTTTCGACGCATGCCCGGGTCGCTAGTTCGCGACCCTTGCCTGCTGGTAATGCCGCTGGTTTTTGATTTTTTGGATTTATGTATTCCGGTAGTAAAGCCAAATGCATGGCAGGCGCCGGTTTTTCATCCCATAAAAAATCAACGTCTTGCACAGCGCCGCCGGGTTTTACCGGATAAAAGCGTATATCGTTTTCACGAAATGCATTCTCGCCGCCTTGCTCAAACAAAGTCGCTACCGCACTTAATAAGGGTGGCCGCGAGCGGAAGTTTTCCGGCAAATTCCATTGCGAGGGAGATTCACGCTTGGCCGCCAAATACGCATGCACGTCACCACCGCGAAAACCGTAAATCGCCTGCTTGGGGTCTCCAATCAGATACAGGGCATGCTGAGGCAAATGTTTTGGATACAGACTAGAAAATATTTTCCATTGCTGGCTATCGGTATCCTGAAATTCGTCCACCAGGGCAACCGGATAATCTTTTCGTAGTGCTATGGAAAGTTCTGCACCCGATTCACTTTCGAGTGCATCAAGGACCTGGCTAATTAAATCGTCGTAGGTGTATTGCTGCTGTTTTTGCAGAATGGCTTCGCGGCGTTGCGTTATGCGTGCGCGCACTTTATGCAAAGTCTGGGTATCGCGTGCGCGCTCGAATACCTGTACTTTTTCAAAACCTTCATACCATTGATCAATGCTATCGAATAATGGGGAAACCGGCTCCTGATCACGAAACGCCTTATTGGTTTTTATGTTCTGTTTTCCGAGCTTGGCAAAACCCGGGTCGGCAGACTCAAGAGTGTTGTCTGACCGATACCAGTTTTCAATATTTTCAAAAAATGCCTGCAGTTGTTCTGGCTTGTATGAACTGCGATTCAAAATGCCATTGTCGCCAGCCTGTCTCAATAACTCCTGCGTGGCTTGCAGATGCGTTTCAATAGCGCTGCGCAGCTGATGATTAAGCGCCTGCATATCAAATTCGTTCGGCATAGGCTGTGGTGACTCAGGCAACAAAGGCTCTGCCTGTAATAATTTATCGCAATCGACCGCCAACGCCTCCGGGTCGGGCCAGAGCTTGATCAGCGAGCGCATCAAATCGCGATCGACATTAAATTCACGCCACAAATCAAAGGCGATTTTCGTATTCAGCGCTTTGGTGCTGGTTTGCAAAGTCGGTGCTTGCAGAACCTGGCCTGCACTCAAGGCGTGGTCATTCAACACGCGCGTACAAAAGCCGTGGATGGTAAAAATACTGGCGCGGTCGCAGTCTTGTATCGCTAATTCCAGTATTTGCTGCAAATGTTTTTCCGGTTTTTCCCGCAATACCGATTGCAATACCCAGGCAGTCGCATATTGTTTGGCGTCCAGGCTTTCCGGGTCTTGCGGGATGCCTTGTTTCAATAAATCCTGCGCCAGTTTTATTTGCGCGCGTATTTTTATTTTCAATTCCTGGGTGGCGGCCTTGGTGAATGTCACCGCTAGAATATTTGGCAGTAAAACCTCGCGTTCCAATAATAGGCGTAGCACTAATAGGGTCAAGGTAAAAGTTTTGCCAGTGCCCGCGCTGGCTTCAATCCATTGGCGGCCTTGCAAGGGCAAATCAAGGGCGAGCGGTTTATTCATCGCTGTCGTCCTTGTCTTTTTCTCTCTCTGCGTCTTCGCCACTGCCAATAAATTCGGGCGCACAGGCAGAAAATACTTTCAAACTGATATCGCGAAACGCAGCGCTGCTCGGAAACGATGCCGGGTGATCTTGATGGTCGGTGAAGGGTTCTTGCCCGCGTAGCGCGGTGGTCCACCAAAGATCATGGCTTGGTGTAACCTCTGCGGCTTTTTGCCAAGCTCTTTCATCAAATATTGCTGCCGGTTCGTGCAGGTTTTTGACATAGGCAAATCCGGCATCCGGAGCAAAGGGCAAAGGCTGTTGCTGGCCGAGCACAAACAGTTCCATTAGCTCGGTCAAATAGGTTTTTGCTGTTGCATGATCATGCGTGGGTCGAATACGTTGCAATGGCCGATCTTTTTTTATTTCAACAAACTCGACTACGGATTTTCCACTATCCAGCGCCGATAGCAGCAAGGCATCCAGCCCATGCGAGCAATGATGTTTGCCGCGCATTTCACCGAGCACGATCCGCGCAGCGCCCTGCGGATAAATATCTTCAAGACTACCTTGCAACACAAAACGATTTTGCTTTGATTCAAGGACCAATTCAAAGGGCAGTTCACCGGCATCGCCAACGCGCCAGGCTTTAAATCGTGCTGCTTGTCCTCGTATTTCGGAAAGCGTTTTGTACAAGATCGGTTCGGCGGAAAACCCTGATGGCAAAAAAGCTCGACTGCGTAACATGGCTAATAAATCGGCATCAGAAGGCGCTTGTTCATCGGTTATCACGGCGTTGAAGACAGCATGGCGTAATTGGTAGCGCGGCAAACCCGATGGGTTACCGAAGGGTTCGTGTTCGGCCAGTTGCTCTTCCTGTTCTACCAGACGAAGCCCTAAGCTTGTTTGCAAAAAATATTTTGGCGGATGTTTAAAGAAGCGTTTGAAGTCCTGCCATTGCACGATGTGTTCTGATTCATCGGGCGCAATATTGATTAACGGGGCTTGAAAAAAACGCGGATAAGCGTCTTCAATAGTGTTGGGCTTTACCTGCCAGGCAGAATCAAAGCGCAGTCTTCTGACATCGGGTTTTTCGTGATCGGAAAAAACTTGCAGGGCATGCTGCAAAACAAAACTTTCGCGAAAGTTTTTTTGCTCCGGATGCATGGCGGCAAGACAATCGAGCAACTCGCTGATCAAACTTGATGGCGCTTGCTCGGTATCATCACGCGGATGTTTTCCGCAATAGCTTAAATAAAAAGTGCTTTCAGCGGCGGTGAGTAATTGCAGGAATAAAAAGCGGTCGTCATCACGTAATGAGCGGTCGCCATAACGGCGAGTGGCGGGTGATTTTATTTCTTCGGCAAGTCGCTGGATAAAGCCCGGCGGTTCGGTACGCGGCATCTCGCCTTCATTCATCCCAAGCAGACAAATAAGCTTGAACGGGATTTGCCGCATCGGCACCATGCGACATACCGTGACGCCGCCACTTAAAAAATTCTGGCTGGCATCGTTTTCGCTTAGGGCATTTTTAAAATAGTCACGAATAATTTCTGGCGCAATCAAGGCTTCAAGTTCCGCCTGTTCGCTTTGTTCCAGTAAATCGGCAATCGCTGACTGGCAGTCCTTCAATGCGGCCGCTTCACCGGAATTTTGCTGTGCCGACTGATCCAGTAACGCCAGCAATTCACTGCAGCTCGTTGCCCAATGGCTGGCCGTATGCGGGTGTCGAAAATAGTCGTTGTAACGTGCCAATAGTCTCAGACCGCGAATTAATTTATCCAGGGTATTAAGCGCTTGACCTTCAACTTCAATCACCGGTGCTACGTCACCGAGCATGTGGCCATCGGCGCTGGCATAGCCGAGCAATAAGCGATCCAGCGCAAACGCCCAGGTCGTTAAATGTTCAGCCGGAACCCCTTGTTGTTGTCGATGAGCGGCATTTAACCCCCAGCGCGCGCCGGCTTGTTCAATCCAGAATGGCCACCAACGAATGCAGTCTTCGTCGGCGTCCAGATACTCTGCCAATGCGGGCGCATTCAAAAGCTCCAGCACTTCATTACTGGTGAGTTCAAGTGTTGGCAATGCCAATAAGCGTAGAAACAGTTCGACCAGCGGCGAGCTTTCCTGCAACTTGCGATCGTTTAATCGATACGGAATAAAGCGTGAGCTATTTTTTGCCGCGCCAAATACTGCTTCGATGAACGGTGCATAGGCGTCGATGTCGGGCGCCATAATTGCAATATCGCGGGCCTGTAGCTTTTCATCATTTAAAAACATGCGATGCAGCTGATCATGCAAAACTTGTACTTCGCGTAAACGCGTATGACAACTATGAATTTGCAAGCTGGTATCGTTATTATCGAAATTACCTGCGACAACACTGGGCGCTTGGCGTTCGAGTAAATCGTTTTTTACCCGGGCCAATAAACTGTTCTCACGGCTAGGTTCATAGATATCGACATCGCCACGCAACTCGACCGTGTTATTGGAAAAAAGCGTTGCGATAAAATCACGCCCGGCCCGGCCCCAGGCCTGTAATAAAGGGTTTTCTTCTTGCACGAAGACGTCGTTTGGCGAATTTTTCAGGCGCTCGCGCAGGCTCGAAATATCGCCCCAATACTTGCGTGAAGGCGACGGCAGAAAAAAATGTAATGGCCCGGCTTTCGCTGCGGTCGCAATAACTCGCAATACATCCGGTGATACATTCAAACAGGCAAACACGAATAATCTTTTTGGCAGCCCTTGCGGTGCTGGCGTACCAGCGGATTCAAAAGCATTTAAATATTCAGTGATCGCCTGCCCACGATGGGTTTTACCTCGAGTCACTTCACGCCATAAATGCGCTTGCCAATCCAGCGGCGAACCGCCCAAGTCCCAGGCCAAACACCAATCACGTCGCCATGCCTGGTATTTTTCAAACGCTGCCGCACATTCATTAGCCAATGACCAAGCTTTTATTTCAGCTTGCGAGCCACGTAAATACGGTGCGATGGCTTGCATGGCCGGATGCTGCCATTGGGCTTTATCCGACAGCACCGAATACAGCCGCCAACGTAGCGTATCGGCGGCAAAAATAGTGCTGTTGGCTTCCAGTTGATTCGCATTAACTGTTGCGCGAACAAATTCGCCCGGTGTTAGGAATTGTAAATTTGCCGCAATACCATGGTGTTCGGCCAATACCATTTGCAGCCAGCGCTTCATGGCCGGCTGCGGGATTAAAATGGTTTCCGGAATTAAAATGCTTTCCGGATCGACATCTGTTTGCAAAGTATTCGACAACACGCCTGCCAGCAGCGATAAATCGTTGCTGTGATAAAGACGGAAGTCGGAACTGGGTGCGCTCATGACAGAAGAATGCCTAATTCAAATCGCAAAGTGTGAGATAGCAGTGTCTGTCGTCATCGTGGAAAAATAGTTCAGGAAATATCGGCTTTGCGAAAGTGAAAAGCTTTAAGTGGGCAAGGGTTCTGCTCCGGCATGTTTTTGTTGAAAAGTAATGTGATGACTGAGGCTTTGTTCATGCAGCAAGACTTCGTAGTGTCCATTCAACGACAACACACGGTCATGCACCGCTTTGAGTGGGGCAGTTTGCTGCTGCCTGCGCTCGGCCTGCAGCGGGCTCATTTCAATCACTAGTGATACTTCATAGTCCGCATCTTTTGATGTATTCACTTGTATGGCTATTTTCAATATTTTAATACCGTTGGCCGAAATAGCTTGCCGGGTCACGGTTTGGCAAATTCGGTAGAGCGCGGTTTTTTCATCTTCGTGCAAGCAGTTCAAATCACCGGTGAAATAGGTTCCCAATGCAATGCCCGCATCATCGAGTATTTCATGCAGCGGTCCGTTGTTGATGGCTTCTTTCAAGCCTTTATTATCGAGCGCCTTCGGACGCAGTTGTCGCAATACGCGGCGCAGGCTGTCTTCCATTTCGCGGGTTTTTTCGCGGATGGTGGAAAGTATTTTCAAGGTTTCCTGTTCTTTTACCGAGCGAACTGCAAAACTTAAATGCGTGCCCAAAGTATGTAAAGACTGGCCCAACTCAACGTCGAGCTCGTCGGCTAATTCGCGTTGCCCTTGCTCCTCCAGTCGCACCAGGCGCTGGCTGATGTGGCGTAATTCTTCAGTCGTGCTGAGTAATTCCGTGTTCATCAAGGCAATATTCTGGTGCTGCAACTTCAAATTAAGCAAACTGTCGCGCAACGCCGACATAGCAGCACCCAGTAGCAAGCTACTCGCGGCAAAAAGTGCAAAAGCCAGTTGCGTGATAACCATCTCGAGCGGTAATCGGTTGTACTGCAAATATATTTCAAACATGATGCCGGTTAACGTGATCGATAAAGCCGCCCCGACCCAGTTTTTACGAAACGCCACCACTGACATGGGCGCAAATACCAAGAGCAGTAAAAAAGGTGCCAACTCGGAACGGTAGTGCAATAGCAGCAATACCAAAAGGCTAAAAGCGGCGGCAATAAATACCGAAGCCCACAGCTGTGTTTGCAACAAACTTGCGCGCTGGCTTGAGCACATAAGCACCACCAAAGGCGCAAGAATTAGTTGACCGATAAAATCGCCATAGGCAAAAGCGAAAATACTGCTCCAGGTATTTGAATCAAAACTCAATGCAACAAAGGCATCGCCTTTAAACAAGGCACTCAATATCGGTGAAACAATCATGGCCGATACGGCACACACACTCAGAAAAATAATCATGTTGCGTGGCGTATTTAAACTCAGGCCTGATTCGCGGCCACGCACGATATACATCACTAATGCATAAACCACCCAGGGGACAAAACTCAAGGCAACAAAATTCAAATTAAATACTAAATCTTCGGTGCGCCAGAGCAAAATACAGCCCACCAAGCCCTCACCTGCGATAAGCCAAGCCCAGCGTTTGACGGGAATTAGCCACAGCGCTGCAAGTCGCATGCCCGCAGGTAGAAACCAAAGCCCTTGTGAAGGCAGCAAAAGTGCAAACCAACTGGCCGCATACAGCAGACTAAGTAAGGCCCAAGCCCATGCTGGCAAGCGCTCTAGCGCAAGCAAGGGGGCGGATTTATCAGCAGGGGCGGTTTTGTCCATAGTGTTCAAAGCTTAGCTGATTATCACTTTTTTAGGCTCAGGCGCTTTCGTGCCGGTGCCGCCCCCGATATAATGGCGAACATTCAAGACCATTGGGCATCGCCCTTAAGGCAGAAACGTGCGCAACCACGATTTAGTATTTCTTAAACATTTCTCTCAGGTAATCGCATTTTTGGTGGCCGTCACTGCCGCTTTGATCTTGCTAGGCCTCTACATTAATGGTTTAAAGCCCGCCGAAATCAGCGAAGCTAAAGCCGCGCGCGTTGCGATTGCAATACAGCCCCATGGCGCTGTTTATGCAGGCGCGACCGGTGCCGCCGCTCAAGCCTCTGCCAAGAAAGCTGCTGATGAAGCCGCCAAAGGCCAAGTCGCCTATGGCGGCACTTTGGACGGTTCTGTGATATTCGGCAATTTGTGCACCGGTTGCCATACCAGTGGTGCTGGCGGTTCACCCAAGCTTGAAAAGGCGGCATGGACAGCACGTATTGCTCAAGGTAAAGACACTTTGCATAAGCATGCGATTGAAGGCTACAACAATGTGGGCGTTATGCCTGCACGCGGTGGCAACCCATCATTAACCGATGCGCAAGTGATTGCGACAGTGGATTGGATGGTTGGTAATTTGAAGTAAGCCTTCTGCATGTTTTCAGAAAGCGCCGCCCTCGGGCGGCGTTTTTGCGTGTGATCAGAAAAGAAATAACAAAGACCACGAAAATCAAGCCGTGGGAGCGTCCGTCAGGCGCGAAAACATGCGACACCGTTAAAATGGCTGCCGCCCATCGTCATCGAGTGCTGCAGCAAAGGTGGGCGGTGCCCACCCTACAAGTTTGGTGCAGCAATCAAGCGCCCCTACGTAATGTAGTTTTTCCGCTTATGATGCTGCCATGAATAAACCCACGCCCGCCTTTCCACAAACTTCTGGCAGCTTGTTATTACCCGGCCCCGCTGGTTTGCTGGAACTTGCCATCGATTTGCCGGAAGCATCCATCGCACGCAAAGGCTTGGCGATTATTTGCCACCCCAATCCACCCGATGGCGGCACCCTGCACAATAAAGTCGTCACCACCTGTGCGCGGGCATTAAATGAACATGGCATCACAACAGTGCGTTTTAATTTTCGTGGCGCGGGTCAGTCTGATGGTGGTTTCGATAATGGCCGTGGCGAGGTGCTGGATTTAATTGCCGTGGCCGAGTGGGCGCATCAAGCCAATGCTGAAGCTGCATTGTGGCTGGCGGGCTTTTCTTTCGGCAGTTGGGTCGCACTGCTTGGCGCAAGACAATTGCCGGTCAAGCAAATGATCTCGATTGCACCGCCGGTGGGCTTGCGGGACTTCTCCGGCGTACTGCCACCGGCCTGTCCTTGGCTACTCATTCAAGGGGAAGACGATGAAGTAGTCAGTGCATCGGGAGTTTTGGCTTGGGCCGAAGCGCAAAAACCGATGCCGCAAATTATCCGCATGCCGGAAACCGGACATTTTTTTCATCGCCGTCTTATAGATTTGCGTGGCGCCATTAAAAATGGTGTTCGCAAGAATCTGCCCGAGTTACTCAATAGTTAAAGATGAATCAATCTGTCAGCGGCACTCCAACCGAACTCTACGAACAAGGCCTGACCCAGGGTCATTGGCGTCGCGATCGCGCGCAGGAGTTGGTGCTGAAATCACTTGATCGTATTCACGAAACTTTGCTCGGTAAATCCAATTCGCTGCTAGACAAAATTGGTGCCGCATTTCGCGACAACACGCCGGTGCAAGGTTTGTATTTATGGGGCGGCGTGGGTCGCGGCAAAACCTTTCTGACGGATTTATTATTAGAGTCACTGCCAGAACATACTAAAACCCGCTGGCATTTTCACCGATTCATGCAGGACATTCACGCCCGCCTGCGCACACTGACCAATACCGAAGACACCTTGAGCGTAATCGCAAAAGATCTGGCAAAAAATACCCGCTTATTAATTCTTGACGAATTTTTTGTCAGTGATATCGGTGACGCCATGATTCTGGGTCGCTTGCTCGACCAACTGTTTTCACGTGGTGTTTGTCTGGTGACCACGTCCAATATTCCGCCGCAGGATCTTTATCGCGACGGCCTGCAACGCAATAATTTTCTACCCGCGATTGCCCTGCTTGAAAAGCATTGCCAAATAATAAAGCTTGAAAGTGCGCGCGACTATCGCTTGCGCCATCTGGCGCATACAGCCACCTATTTAACGCCCTGCGATGTAAATGCCGAGAAAGTGCTGAGCGAACATTTTCGTCGGCTCTCGTTACACCATGCAAGCCGCGACGATTCATTGCTGATCAATGATCGGCATATCCAGGTCAAGGCGATGAGCGAGGGTATTGCCTGGTTTGAATTTTCCGAACTCTGCGAAGGCCCACGTGCCGTCAGCGACTACATCGAAATCGCTCGTGATTTTCATACCGTATTGATATCGAATGTGCCAAGGTTTTCTTCTAATAATGAAGACCCCGCCCGTCGCTTCGTGCATTTGATTGATGAGTTCTATGATCGTCACGTCAATCTGCTGTTATCGGCACAGGCCGATGCTGTTTCCTTGTATCAAGGCGAAAAACTCGAGCGTGAATTTGAACGCACCAGCTCGCGACTGATCGAAATGCAGAGTATGGATTATCTGGCTCTGGAGCATCGACCTTGAGGCGACTTGTTGAATTTTCGCCCTGGTACGCCGCTTTTTTGGGCATCGGCGTTACGCTTTTTTTGTTCTACCCGGGCTTTATGAGCTGGGATTCCGCTTATCAATGGTGGCAGGCAAGACATGCCCGTTACGATTCGGTGCATCCGCCTCTGATGTCGATGATTTGGCGTATCAGCGATTACGTCTGGAGCGGCCCCGGTGGTATGTTTGTTTTGCAACAAGCACTCATCTGGACGGCGCTTGCCACTTTTGCGGCATCACTTGAACGACCACTGTGGCAAAAAACACTGCTGGTTTTACTCATCGGTTTTTGGCCGCCGCTATTCGGACTTTCGCTGCATATCTGGAAAGACTTGTGGACTATGCAGGCGTTTGCCTGGGCCGTCGTATTTCTTGTAAAGGAACTGCAGCGACCATCGCTAACACTTCGCCTATTGGCTTTGATCGCCATTACGGCTGCCTGCGCCTTTCGGCACAATGCGCTTAGTGGTGCATTACCTTTGATATTCTGGATTGTGTATAGAGAAAATATAAATAAAAAAAATAATCATTCATCGACAAGCCGGTTAATGATGAATCTAGCCGTCACTGTCTTGCTGACAACGCTTGTCCTTTGTGTTTCCAAATTACCTAATCTGGACCCTAGGGTAAAACATATCGCGAGTGTCTGGTCGGTAGTCACTTTATGGGACGCTTCTGCTGTTTCACTACAGGAAGGCAGAATTATTATTCCGGACGAATTAAAAGACAGCAGCTTGAGTTTGCAGGATTTGCAGCAGCATTTTAATGATTATACCAACACGACCGTTTTTGAATCGGGAAAGCTCAAGCACAGCTTTGACGGCGCCTATACTCCCAAGCAAAAAACGGCACTGAATAAACTTATGTGGTCATTGCCTGTCGAACACACGCTGCCTTATTTACAACATCGGATACGTTTGGCCGAATTGCTTTACGGGTTGGATCAAAAAGGTCTTCCCGATGGTCAGGTGCTGATGCCGGGACGGGTAAGTTACGGCGACAACCCATTGGTGATCGCGCAAGCATCGCCTTATCAGCAAGTAGTTCTCGGCAAACTTCAATCCTGGATTGATACACCACTGTTTGCCGGATGGATTTATTTATGCATCGCGGTTTTGTTGAGCTGCTGCATTTTTATGCGCCACAAACCAGTCGCTGCGGGCCTTGCGATTACCGTTGCAGTTTCCTGTTTAAGTTATGCTCTACCATTGGCAGTGGTTTCCGGTAGTGCAGAATTTCGATATCTAGCCTGGCCAGTGCTTGCGTGCCTGATGTCTCTGGCCTTAATGTTCCCAGCCTGGCGTCCCGTTAAAGTACCGAGATTCATCTAGATGAAAAGATAATTATCAGTGCCAACATTTACCCCTCATCACTAGCATTTCCGGAGACACTATGCGCAGCAATTCTCTTTTCCTCGCTTTAGTTGGCATTTTTACATCTCTTGCCGCGACAAGTGCGACTGCCGCCGATATTTACTCGCCAGAAATTGACGCCAAAGTCCTCGCTTGGCGCCGCGACATTCATCAGTTCCCGGAATTGGGTAATCGTGAATTTCGCACATCAAAATTAGTCGCCGATCATTTGAAAAAACTCGGCCTTACCGTCAAAACCGGCATGGCACATACCGGTGTCGTGGCTATTTTAAAAGGCGGCAAACCCGGGCCACGCATTGCCATTCGAGCCGACATGGACGCACTGCCAGTCACCGAAAGAAATGCCCTGCCGTTTGCCTCGAAACAAACAACAGAATTTCGCGGTGAAAAAACCGGCGTTATGCATGCTTGTGGTCATGATTCGCACACGGCGATGTTGATGGGTGTTGCCGAAGCCATGGTAGCGATGAAAAAAGACTTGAAAGGCGAGGTGATGTTTATTTTCCAGCCCGC
>JAYSXB010000127.1:0-4442 GCA_043717775.1 Arenimonas sp. | reverse complement strand
GAACCGCCCGCTCTTGGCGATTCCACCGTGCATTGCGACGGTGGTGGCGATGGCGACGTGTTCGGTGGATTCCACCAAAGAGCGGTGGGATCCACCCTACAATATAATTTTTTACGGCCTTGAAAAAGATTAAAAAAAACGCCGGATTTCTCCGGCGTTTTAAATTCAATCATAAAAACGAAATCAATTAAGCTGGCAACTACTCGGCTTGGCCGAATTAAACAGCGCCGCCGTTGCCCATTCCGGATGATCAATAAACGGATTGCGATTACCTTGGAAGCTGAAGATTACTTCATTGCGGGCGCGTTCTGCTGCATCCGGTGGATCGGCCAAATGCCATTGCAGCAAATCTGTCAGCAAGCCCATATAAGCTGGCGATGCCGAGGTGATAATAATTTTGCTGCGGTCATCGGTCATTTCCAAATCGGGTTCGTTTTGGCCGGTCACAGGATGCACGCCGCCTTCGTAGCGAATGGCCATATACAACACGGCCCGGGCGATATCGCCTTTGCGTTTGCCCCACACTTGGAATGTACCGGCATTGCCATCCGGTGTTTTTACCCAGTTTGAATTGCCGGGATACACGCCACTACCGCCGCCGCTGCTATTATTAACTTCAGTAGCGCGTTCGCCACAACCAGAAGCCAAGCTGCAATTGCCGTAAGGTTTATTGCCGCGATCACTGTTATATGTTGCGTCACTGGCATACAGCATATGGGTGTCGGTGTAAGGCGCGTAAGGTAAACCCAAGTTGCCTGTAGTGCTGCCAAAGCCCAAAGAATTCGGCCAGGTGTGTTCGCGGTTATAACGCAAGCCGGTGCCTGAGCCAGCGCGCTCTGTCACCTTGATGTAACTGTGATTGCGATACACGTCCAACACGCTTCCGGTGTTGTTGGGGTTTTCATCGGCAATTTCCAGAATCTTCCAGACATCAGTACCTGCACTATTGGAATACGGGTACACCGTGTGGCCGCGTATTGTTTGATGCAATGAGCAGCGAAGTTGCGATGCGCTACTGGTATTCACGTGACTGTAATAGCCCGTGGTTTGCGTGGCGGCAATCGTATAGTTGATTGTAGTGTTAGCGACGGGTGATGCATTACCGCTATCTTTAATATTTGCGGCAACGGCAGTAAACGTACAGGTTTCACCACCCGCTAATGCACCATTATGCGAAACCGTGAAGCTGGTGCCGCTGCTCGGGAAAGTCAGTGCGCGAACACCACTTTGGCTGCAGTTCAATGTAAATGCGCCCGCACTTGCGGTAACGCTTTCGCTGAAGTTGATTTGAATGTCGCTCGCTGCCGCAACGCCGGTCGCACCATTGGTAGGTGTGGTGGATATAACGCTTGGCAATACGTTGGGTGCTGTGAAAGTTTGGCCGTTATTGCAGGCGCCCATGGTTTGAGCCGCTGAACTGCGCCAAGTAAAACTCGAAGCGCCAGTACCGGTGCCGCCTAGCTGCAAAGATGTGCCCGCGGCGGTTGAACTGCTTTCTGAAACCGAAAGATTGGTGCTGGTAACGCCAGCTGCCGGGCCATTCGATGCCTTGATCGCACCTTCATAACTAATAAATTTTACCAATACGCCGCTGCCATTCACTAAAGCAATGCCATCGCTGGCACCATTTTGAATGCCATTGCTTGGATAGCTAAGCACCGCAATTTTTACCGTGCCGCCGCAAGTGACATTGCTGCCAGCGGGCAATAAATCATTGTCGTAAAAAGGTGCTGCGGTTGGGGTATTGGTACCGTTGTACAAATAGATTCGATAAGTGCTTAAGTCCTCGCCAGCGGTGGCGATAACTTCGACTTTTTCACCGACATCGCCAGCAGCGGTGGCATCGTCGTAATGGAATTCATTGATAAAAACTTCTGCGTTAGCATTGAAACTTGCACACAAAAATAAACTCGTGAGCAGGCTGGCTGCCCCTGATTTTTTAAGCCACATATTTATTGTCCCCGGATTAGAAATGACACACATGCATTATTTTGCCTGCCGATTGTGACAGGAAATCTTGTGATTTGCGTCACATTTAGACACAACATCTTGTGGTGCGGCGCAGCATTCCAGCCCGTGGAATAGGACGATAAAAACAATGCCGGGTTTCCCCGGCATTGTTTCATTTCAATATTTTGGCTGCGGACGCGATTTGAGTATCGGTCGATATTTATCTTTTATTACTGCGCCGGGAGTGTTCAAAACACATGTTGCAGGTTTGTTCGAGTTGAACAGGGCCGCCGTAGCCCATTCCGGATGATCGATAAAAGGATTTCGGTTGCCCTGGAAATTGAAAATAACCTGGTTGCGGGCGAGTTCTGCAGCATCGGGTGGATCGGCCAAGTGCCATTGCAATAAGTCCGACATCAAGCCCATATAAGCCGGGGATGAAGTGGTGCCTACAATCAGACTGCGGTTGTCGGTCAATTCCAGATCGGGTTCGTTTTGGCCGGTCACTGTATGAGTGCCGCCTTCGTAGCGAATGGCCATGTACATCACCGCGCGTGCCACGTCACCTTTACGCTTGCTCCACGTTTCAAATGATGTGCCGTTGGTCCAATTGGAATTGCCGGGGTAAACACCCGAGCCGCCGCCACTGCCATTGTTGACTTCAGTTGCACGCTCGCCACAGCCTGAGGCCAAAGTGCAGTTTGCATAGGGATCATTACCGCGATCTGAATTGTATTGGGTGTCGCTCAAATACAGCATATGGGTATCGGTGTAGGGCGCATGCGGCAGACCCAGGTTGCCAGTGTCGGTACCGAAGCCAAGCGAGTTTGGCCAAGTGTGTTCACGGTTGTAAGTCAAGCCACTACCTGTGCCGGCCCGGCTGCTGACTTTGGTGTAACTGTGATTACGATAAACATCCAGAATCTTGCCGCTGTTGTTTGGGTCTTCGTCGGCAATTTCCAGAATATCCCAGGTGTCGGTAGTTCCCGCGCTGTATGGGTAAACGGTATGGCCGCGAATGGTTGTATTAAGCGAGCAGCGTAATTGTTCAGCACTACTGGTATTGACGCGGTTGTAGTAAGTCGAAATATTGCCCGCAATGGTGAAGCGGCTGACATAGTTCTGTGCCATCGCCAAACCATTACTATCGACAATACCGGCCGCAATAACGGTGAGTGTGCAGGTTTCACCAGCTTGCAATGCCGTGTTGGTGGCAAGAATGATTGTCGGATTGCCAGTGCTGTTGATGCTCGGCTGCAGCAATCCGGAAAGGCTGCATTGCAGAACAAACGCTTCCGGATCTATCGTTATGCGTTCGCTGAAAAACACTTGGATGTCGGTCGCAGCAGGAACGCCGACTGCATTGTTGGAGGGTGTTGTGCTGAACACTAGCGGGGCCGCATTCGGCTCTGCTGCAACTCGAAAATTTACAGTTGTGTTTGATGTGGGGCTTGCACCTTCATTATCGACATAGACATTGGCTGGAATCGAGAGAACACAAATATCGCCCACTCGCAGGCTTGGTTCAAAGGGGATGTTTGATGTTGGGTAAATGTAATGCACAAGTGATGGCGGTGAGCCTATCCTGTCAGGCAACACAAGAACATTGCCAGAGAGGCTGCATACTAGGCTCATAGCCTGTGCTGCAGTACTTGTATTAACAGAGACTTCTTCACTAAAAGTAACACTTAGCGCGCGTTGTAATGGAGGAGGTGGGAGTTCAAAAATACCTCCATTAGCAGGGTATGTTGAAGTAACTGTTGGCAGCACATTTATCTGCGGCCCTAAATTAAAAGTTTGATTGTTGTTGCAGGTACCAAAAGTATCAGTAGCTGAAGTGTTCCAGGTAAATGTGGAATAAGTCGAACCCGTGCCGCCTAATTGCAGAGATGTACCTGCAGCGGTGCTATTGGTTTCCGACACGGGAATATTGATACTGGATGTTCCCGAAGCTGGGCCGTTCGTCGCAGTGGCAACGCCTTCGTAGCTTAAAAACTGGACGACCGCGCCACTGCCATTAATTAAAGCAATGCCATCATTGCTACCATTTTGTAAAGCGTTGGTCGCGTAACTCAGCACGGCGATACGCACGCTGCTGCCGCAAGTTACATCACTGCCACTTGGCACAGCATCGAGAGTTCCATAAGTCACGGCAGCGGCTGGGGCGCTGCCGTTATAAAGCTGCACTTTATAAGTACTTAAATTTTCACCCGCAGTCGCGACAATTTCGATTCGCTCGCCAACATCGCCAGCAGCAGTGGCATCGTCATAATGAATTTCATTAATAAACACTTCGGCTTGTGCCGACAGACTTGCAAAGACAAAGACTGTCCCGAGCAGACAAGCTGCTCCCACTTTCTTAAACAACATGGATTTCCCCAGATGATGAACTTGACACTGACTACAGATAATAAGCTGGAATTATGACAAATGGCGGGCAAATGAGGCTTGGCCTTGAAACTCAGCCCATGCCGCCCCCATAAAGTCTGAAG
>JAYSXB010000126.1:0-11447 GCA_043717775.1 Arenimonas sp. | reverse complement strand
ACCTTCTATCTTCAAGAACTCGACGAAGGCCGCTCACCCGACGTCGCCGCCCCCGATATCGCAAAACATTATTGGAAGCTACCCAACGATGCCACACTGCGCGATGTCATTCTGGTCGTACGTGCCGATGAAGCGCATCACCGCGATATTAATCATGGTTTTTCCAACAAGCTTGCCGGACTTCCGCTTGATACTTTGCGCGCCGCACCCTACCCACCACATGCCGATGAAATTAGAATGAATGCGTGATTGGCTCTTGCAGCATAGGTGCCGACGCGTAAACTAGAGCTACACGAGATTTATGATTTGGCGATTGATTTTCAATATATTTATATTTGAGTTCCATCTTCTCGCTTTGCTCGCATCAAGAGTCGTTCCCTACAAAGCAGAGCCACCCAAGGGCTATCCTCTGGCACAGGCAAATTCTACAAAAATTCGTTAATCTATCGGCCTACCCCGGAGGACTTATGCGAACTACCCTGCTTGCTCTCGCCTTACTCAGCTCAACCGCTTTATTTGCCGCCGATGTAGCTAAGGTCGAGCGCATCGAGAGTGGTAATCGCATCAGTGAAAATTTACCCGCGATTCCGATCGAATTAATTGATCGTTTAAATCAATATCAAAACACCCGCGGTGCAAGCTTCCAAGGCTGGCTGGACAATAGCAGCATGCTGATCACCACGCGCTTTGGTGACACCTCGCAAGTGCATCGCATTGCAAAACCAATGGGCATGCGCGAGCAACTCACGTTTTATCGTGAACCCGTCGGTGGCGCATCGATTCAACCCACCAAAAATGGCCATGGCTTTTTATTTAGCAAAGACATTGGTGGCAACGAATTTTATCAATTGCACTACTACGATTTAAAATCGCGTCAGGTCCGTATGCTCACTGACGGCAAGTCCCGCAATCAAGGTGGGCTATGGTCGCAAGACGGCACGCAAATGGCTTACAGCAGTACGCTGCGTAACGGTAAAGATACCGACATCTGGGTGCGTGGTCTGGATGGCGTCGCCAAGTTAGTTGTTCAGGAAGGTGGCTCCTGGGGTGCGTCGGATTTTTCTGCCGATGGAAAAAAATTACTCGTTAGCCAATATATTTCTGCCAATGATTCACGCCCCGGCGAAGTGGATTTAAGAACCGGCAAATTGACCTTGTTCCCGGTCGATGGCGGCAAAGCGGCATTTAGTGATTTTCAATTCGCCCGCAATGGCAAAGGCGTATTTTTTGTTTCGGATGAAGAATCGGAATTCCAGCATTTGCGGTTTCATGATTTTGCCAGCAATAAAGTTACCGTTATCAGTAAAAATATTCCCTGGGATGTTGAAGGTATCGCACAAAGTGACGACGGCTCACGCATTGCCTTTGTCACCAACGAAGACGGCATCTCGACGCTGCGGGTACTGGACAGCAAGACCTATGCTGCACGTAAACTGCCAAAGCTTCCGATTGGTGTCGTCGGCGGTTTCCAGTTTTCACCCAATGGCCAACAGCTTGCGTTGAGTATCAATACCGCGACTTCGCCTACCGATGTCTATGTTATCGACCTGAAAACAGCGCAACTCACGCGCTGGTCGCAGAGTGAAGTCGGCGGTCTGGATTCCAATACCTTCATCACGCCAACACTGGTGCGTTATAAAAGTTTTGACGGCAAGGAAATTCCGGCTTTTTTATACAAGCCCGAAGGTAATGGGCCCTTCCCGGTCATCATCAGCATTCACGGTGGACCGGAAGGTCAATCGTTCCCGACCTTTAACCCCAGCATTCAATTCATGCTGCGTGAATTAAAAGTCGCGGTATTGATGCCCAATGTACGTGGCTCAACGGGTTATGGTAAAAATTATTTGCAGCTCGACAATGGTCTGAAGCGCAAAGATTCGGTGAAAGATATTGGTGCCTTGCTCGACTGGATTGCAACACAACCTAGCTTGGATAGAGATCGCGTCGGTGTTTCCGGCGGTAGTTATGGCGGCTATATGGTCTTGGCCAGCATGGTCGATTACAACGAGCGTATTCGTGCCGGTATCGATGTCGTCGGCATTTCTAACTTCACTACTTTTCTGACCAATACCGAAAGCTATCGCCGTGATTTACGCCGCGCCGAATATGGCGATGAACGCGAACCGGAAATGCGTGCCTTTCATGAAAAAATTGCGCCCCTGAACAATGCAAAAAACATTACTCATCCACTATTTGTTGCCCAGGGTTTCAACGACCCACGCGTGCCTTATACCGAAGCCGAACAGATGGTGAAAGCGGTGCGCAGCAATGGCGGCGATGTCTGGTATTTGATGTACAAGGACGAAGGCCACGGTTTCCAGAAAAAATCCAACAACGATTATTTTGGTGCTGCCAGCATGTTGTTCTGGCAGAAGTATTTGTTGGAAAAATAAAAATTTTACCCGTAGGAGCGCCTTTAGGCGCAACAGGTCTAGCGTGGTCGCTCGCGCCTAAAGGCGCTCCTACGGGTTTATTGCGTTGCTTATTTACTACGCTTGAATTCTTTTTCGATCGCGTCCCGATCCGTGGTTTGCTTGTCACGTGCAATCGATGCGCGTTTAAAAGCAGCACGCTTGCCATACTTCAAACAAGCAAATTGAATCGTGTAATCAACGCCTTCAACGCGCCAAAATGCCACGTATGAATGCAGGTCTTGCGAATCTTTAAATCGGCCTTTGGTGATCGATAAACGAACGCCCACTTTGCCCGAGGTGTTGCGAACGCTTTTTGAATCACCTTGTGCGGTCGGTGGCGGCAGTTTTTTTACCAGCTCTTGATAGCGCGCTTCGGCAGCAATGCGGGCTTTGTTTTTCGAACCGTAAGTACCATCGGCGAAATACTCCTGGGTCAGTACTTTTTGGCGTTGAATACGCATCATCCAACCGGCAGCGCTCTTTTCGACTACTTCCTGACGGGTAATGCCTTTGAATTTTCTGGTTGCCATATAGGTTCCTAACAGTTCGGTCAGTGGACATTACCGCATATTAGCTAAGCGGTCAAAACATTGACGTCATCGGGACCGAGGTGTTAGTTTTTTGTTATGGATTCCAAGGTAGGTCGGGTCCTGGCCCGACGCTTTTATAACTGCGAAATTCCATTGTCGGGCCGGGGCCCGACCTACGTAGCAGACGGCATTATCCAGTGATCAATCAACAGAAAAGCGAACAGGACCATCAAGTACCAGATCGAGTAGCCAAACACTTTCATTGCGTAGGCTTCATTGGGCGGCCTCATCAAGCGAATGGCGTAATACAAAAATACGGCGTCCAATACCAAAACACCGCCGAGATAAAACACGCCGCTCATGCCGGAAAACCACGGCAATAAAGTCACCAGCACCAGCAAGATGGTGTAAAACAAAATTTGCTGGCGGGTATATTCCACGCCATGCGTCACAGGCAACATGGGTACCATGGCGCGGGCATAATCTTCGCGTCGGAATATGGCCAGCGCCCAGAAATGGGGCGGTGTCCAGACAAAAATTATCAGAAATAAAAGTAGTGCGTAGGCATGCACTTCACCTGTTACCGCAACCCAACCCAGTACCGGCGGCGCGGCACCGGCGGCGCCGCCTATCACGATGTTTTGCGGCGTAGCATGTTTTAGATACACCGTGTAAATAACGGCATAACCGATCAACGAAAAAAACGTCAATATTGCTGTAAGCCAATTCACAAACAGGCATAAAAGCAGCATCGACAATGCACCAAGACTCAAGGCAAATATTAATACTTGGCGTCCTGTCAAACTGCCGCTGGGCAATGGCCGATGCGAAGTTCGCGCCATTTTTTCGTCGATACGACGATCGAGTAAATGGTTAATGGCCGCAGCCGAAGAGGCGGCCAACCAAATACCTAAATTACCGAACACCAAGGCTTTCCAGGGTGGAATTCCCGGCACCGCCAGAAACATGCCAATAACTGCAGTAAATACAATCAAGGCCACTACGCGTGGCTTGGTTAGCTCAAAATAATCGGCGAGCGGAATACGCATCTGCATATCTATCAATCAGGCGCGCGCAAACGCGCTAATAAACCGACAATCACAAACAACAATGCCGCTGCGCCAGCGTTGTGAGCAACGGCGGTCCATAGCGGTAAATTCATCATGACATTACTGATTCCCAATGCCACTTGCGTGAAAAGCAGAATCGTCAACACCACGCCCCAATAACGCAGACCATGGGTCAAAATCATGCGGATACCGACAAATAATAGATGCCCGAATACCAGTATCGCCATCATGCGATGCGTGAGTTGAATCGCAACGCGCGCGGCACCATCGAGCACGCCGCCTTCGTAATCAACGCCAATGCCGCGCCATAAGACAAAGGCTTCCTTGAAATCATGCGCTGGCCACCATTGACCTTGGCAAGTCGGAAAACTATTGCCACAGGCCAATGCTGCGTAGTTCGCACTAGTCCAGCCGCCGAGCGCAATTTGAATGATCAGCAAGACCAATCCAATCCAAAGCAATACACGTAATTTTGGCGCGACGCCCTGGACTAACTGTTGATCAGGTGTGCTTGCCCATGCCAGCCACGTCAATAAAGAAAAAGTCAGTAGCCCGCCCAATAAGTGCGACATCACAATAATCGGTTTAACCAGCCAAATTACTGTCCACATGCCCAGCATGGCTTGAAAAATAATGACCATCAAAATGCTGGCGCTCAATCTTGCGCCATCGGCATTGGACCAGCGAATGGCTTGCAATAATAAAATTAATTCGCCCGTGAGCACTAAAATAATCGAGATATTATGATCTGACGCCAATGCAAATTCAAAAGGCTTATGTAAATTCACGCCGGTATAAAACGGAATGGATAGCGCGACCAAAGTCGATGCCAACAAAATACTACCGACGCCAAAACGGCGACGTTTCGCCGCTAATAAACTTAATAAAAGCACCAATACGCCCAAACTCGCCGCTAGATGGCGATGAAATTGCTCGCGCCAGGCTTTGCTGACTTCCACCACACGTTCGTAATTTTCATTGGCAGTGACAATTTCATGTGCCTGCGTTGGCCATGCTGCCTGACCATAACAAGTAGGCCAGTCTGGGCAACTTAAACCGGCATTCGATAAACGCACGAAACCGCCGAACACAATGACACAAAAAGCCAGCGCAACCGCAGCCCAGGCCAAACGATGAAAATGACGGAATGGAGGATTCATAAGTCTATTTTACGGGATAAGCAGCGTTTATTTGAGTAATCGAGCCAAGTCTTTGCGAAGGTCGGAGGGATTGAAGCCAGGGCTATATTGCATGACTAAAAAACCATTGGGATCAATCAGGTACACCGGCACTGCGTTGGCACTGGAAGTTAGCGTAAGCGCCGCCTGCAACTGGGGCGACGCCTGCATCACGAATAATTTGCGAAATGTGCGCGCGTCGTTCGGTAATTCACCAAACCACAATACATCGACACGATCGGCCTGGCGTCCCTGTGTTTCCCAAACACGGAACAAGGTGTCGGTCATCGCGGTACAGCTTGCCGTGCAATCTGCGCTCGGCACCACCACCACTCGCCACTTATGTTTTTCGGTTTCCCACACATAAGGTTGACCATTGGCATACAAGAAATTGGCTTGCGATAAATCTTTCGGCGGTTGAATTAATTGGCCCAGATTTTTAGAACCCGTGGGTGTCCAGCCGGACAAACGCAAACCCCAGGCAATAAAAAATGACGAGAAAAACATCGCTACGATTAATAATAAAATCAGGCGGGATTTCAATTGCGAAGGACGTACGGTGTCAGTCATTTTTATTCTCTTGGGTGATTCGTTTCTTTTGGCGCATGCTCAACACAAGCGTAATAATAATGGTCGCAATCGCCATGCCAAACCACTGCACGGCATAAGCTTGGTGTTTTTCTGGCGGTAGTGTATTGGGCAGAATGTCTAAATCGCGTGCGTAGCCCATCGGCAAGTCCGGATTCAAACGTAATACTCGCGTGGCTAATGGCATTTTTAGATCAATACTAATTTCATCTAATGGCATGCGAGTCAGCAACCAGTATTGCGTATTGGTTTTTACATAGGCCGGGCCAATGGCAAGGCCTGGTGAAGGCGGCGATGCCAGCAAACCATTAAGTTGATAGGAGCCCGCTATTTTTTCAAGCGCCGGCATGCGGCGATCACCCGGCACCAGTAGCCAACCCAGATTCACCAAGATCGCCTTGCCTTGGTCGGGCTGAAATGCCCGATACACATGCACACCGACTTTATCGCCGAGCCGCTGGTTATCGAGAAGTAATGCCGGTGTTGATAAAAAATGTCCGCGTCCTGCGACCCATGCCAGATCGGTATTGCTCTGTTTTGAAAGTAGCGATAAAGACTGCGTTTTTTTTTCTTTCAAGATCAACGCGACGGTGTTTAAGCGATGTTGTTTCCACTCTGCGCGCGACAATTGCCAACGCCCGAGCGAGACAAAGGCAAGACATAAGAGCGCGGCAAACAAGTAATAGAACCAGCTTTTTTTCACCCATTTCTCTCATTGAAAGCGGATAATACAATTATCGCTTATCCGAGGTGCTGATCGTGCAAAAACTACTGATAATTGGCGTGTTAATCGTGATTTTATACAACCTTGGTGCCGGCCTGTATTACATGATGGTTGATAAAGGCAAAAGTGATCGGACCGTGAAATCACTCAGCTGGCGAATAGGTCTTTCTGTTGGCCTGATTCTTCTCGTAATACTCGGTATTTATACCGGCGTGATTAAACCGCACGGAATACAATCGTAGGGTGGATCCCGCGGCTCCATGCGGTATCTACCGAACGCTATTGCAATGCCTGGTGGAATCTCAAAATGCTATTGCAATCTGTGGTGGAATCACCAACGGTGGGCCACCTATTGGTGGTTCCACCCTACTTAGCTCATCATAAAAAATATTCGTCACTCCGTTGAAAAACGGGGCCCAGAAGCGAGTTCAGGGCAAGGGTTAAACTCTGCTTTGTAGATATTTCTAGATCCAGGCGTTCGCCGGGAAGACGCGAAAAGCTTAGGCTGCATTGAAAAATTATTTTGCGTAGGGTGGATCCCGCGCTCTTTGCGGTATCCACCGAACATAATCGCAATCTGTGGTGGAATCACCAACGGTGTGCCACCTATTGGTGGTTCCACCTTACGTAGCTCATCATAAAAAATATTCGTCACCCCGTTGAAAAACGGGGCCCAGAAGCGAGTTCAGGGCAAAGGTTAAACTCTGCTTTGTAGATATTTCTAGATCCCGGCGTTCGCCGGGAAGACGAGAAAAGCTTAAGCTGCATTGAAAAATTATATTGCGTAGGGTGGATCCCGCGCTCTATGCGGTATCCACCAAAACACCATCGCAATCTGTGGTGGAATCACCAACGGTGTGCCACCTATTGGTGGTTCCACCCTACCAATCGATTGATTGAAAAATTTCCAAGGCGCTTGCTGCTATAACAGGATTGCCCAGTGATTCACGCATATCCTCAGGCATATTGATGCCTGCCTGCGAATCACGTGCCAGCGCCGCAACGCAGCCCGGGTAGTAAAACAGCGTTCCAGGCAATTCAAGCAATAAGTACAAGCTTTCCCAAAGCCTGATATCCCTGCAAGGCCGATGAATCGATAGCGTATGTATCAAGCTATTGTCGCCGGGCAGCGGTTGTAAAAATATATCGCTGGATTCGTCGGCACTGTATTGTACTTGCCAGAAGTCTTCATCCAATTCCACGGTATATTTTCCGAAGGCATCACGAATGACATCCAGCGACATGCCTGCAGCTTTGCCATTTTGGAATTTCTGTAGGTAAAGGTCGAAGCTCATAATGATTGCCCGGAAATATGCGCGCCGGATTGGTCGGCGCTAATCTGCATAGTCAATTCTTCTTCGTGATGCGTCAATTGAATCTTGCTGACGTCGCCCGCAAGCGGCCTCCTACGACTGCGTTGATTAGAACGTAGGGCAACTCTGTCTGGACAGAAATCGTCGTTTTGTCTTAAGCGAAAATAATGATTTTTTAACTGGAATCATTTACCGACTTTTCCGTGGGAGCGCCCGTCAGGCGCGAAAAACCTCGCCAGATTTTTCACGCGAATGCGTTTCCGTGAATCGATAATTTATAGTGATAAATCTTCGTCGTTGTATAGTGCGATTGTCGGGCGCCCGATGACTTCAAGCATCCCTGCAGACCATTCGCGCCTGACAGCGCTCCCACGAAACAAAATCACAGACAATAAAAAAGCCGGCATTGCCGGCTTTTTTTGAAATAAATGGTGACTCGATTACAAAACGTAAACAAAAAGGAACAAGCCTAACCACACCACATCTACGAAATGCCAATACCAGGCAACGGCTTCAAAGGCGAAGTGATGGTCTTTGCTGAAATGGCCTTTCGCGCAGCGCAGCCACATCACCGACAGCATGATGGTGCCCAGTGCCACGTGCATGCCGTGGAAGCCGGTTAGCATGAAGAAAGTTGAACCGTAAATGCCGGAGCCGAGCGTCAAATTGAGTTCGTGGTAGGCGTGGATATATTCTTCGGCTTGGTAGAACAAGAATAAGCAGCCGAGTGCCACAGTTAAACCTAACCAAATCAATAAGGCTTTGCGGGCATTTTGTTTTAAGGCATGGTGCGCCATGGTAATGGTGACACCCGAGGTCAACAAGATCAGGGTGTTGACTAGCGGCAGGCCCCAGGCAGGAATGGTTTCAAACTCACCGCCGATATCTGCCGGGCCATTGGCCGGCCAACCTGCGGTGTAACCTTGCCAGAGAAAATTATTGGTGAGCGCGCCGTCGCCTTCACCCGACAGCCAAGGCAATACGAACATGCGAGCATAGAACAGGGCGCCGAAGAAGGCGGCAAAGAACATGATTTCGGAAAAGATAAACCACATCATGCCCATACGAAATGAGCTATCGACCTGATCGTTGTAATTACCTTGCAATGATTCGGAAATCACGTCGCCAAACCAGAAGCCCAGCGTCAACAACATGCCAAGCATGCCGACCATGAAAACATTGAAGCCCCAGTCGCTTCCGTTGAACCAGTTGGCTACGCCAAACATCATGGTGAACATGACGATCGAGCCTATAAAAGGCCAACGACTGTGATGCGGAACGAAATATACGTTTGCGTCGGGTTGGGCATGTGCCATGGTGTTCCCCTGTCTCTTTAAATAGTAGTGTTACGGCGCTGACCGTGCGGTCAGTGGTGAGCTTGGCACTTTTAAAAGTGCGGTTGCTTTGTCATTAATGAAAAAAGTGTACGACAGCGTAATGGTGTGAATGTCTTCGGGCAAATTCGGGTTGATCACAAAACGCACAGGCATATCGCGTTGCTCGCCAGCTTTTAACATCTGCTGGGTAAAACAAAAACATTCGGTTTTATTGAAAAAGCTCGACGCTGTAATCGGTGCTACCGAGGGTGCCGCATTACCGACCACGGCATACGGCGCATTGTTTTTTGCAATGTAATGGGTGTCGTACATTTTGCCGGGAATAACTTCCATCGTCAGTTGCGACGGCTGAAAATCCCAAGGCAATTTTGAATTCACGGAGCCGTCGAATTCAACCGTAATCTTGCGCTCTTTATTGATCTTGGCACCGACTAAAGTCTCTTCGCCGGTCGGGCCTTTTTCCATCTTGATGCCAAATACTTTTTCGCAGGCGATGTTGTACAAAGGCACCATCGAAAACGCAAACACGAACGCACACACTGAAATCAGTGCGATGTTCTTTAGTGTTTTGCGAACGTCAGACTTCATAAGGAAATACCCATTATTTGATCGCCATGCCCAACAAAAACCCGCCATACACCGTAAGCGCAATCAAACCGATGATCAAGGCGGTCCGCCGTGCTTTCGCACGGCCTTGTACTTGAGTGTTTTGCTCGGAATTAGTCATTAGTGTGTGATATCGCCGTGGGCAAGATCACCATCTTTAATCACAGGTGGCGTGGTAAAGCTGTGGTGCGGAGGCGGCGAAGACAAGGTCCACTCCAAACCCTTTGCGCCTTCCCACGAGCGTGCTTCGGCTTTTGCGCCACCACGAATACTGGCCCAAATAATGTAGGCGAATAATAGCTGGCTTAAACCAAAACCAAAGCCGCCAATCGATGACCACATATTGAAATCGGCAAATGCCGGGTTGTAGTCAGGAACGCGACGTTGCATACCCGCCAAGCCCAGGAAGTGTTGCGGGAAGAACAACAGGTTCACGAAAATCGTGCTGAGCCAGAAATGCCATTTGCCCAAAGTTTCGTTATACATATGGCCGGTCCATTTTGGCAGCCAGTAATACACGCCCGCCATAATGCCGAAGATAGCGCCGGTGACCAGCACGTAATGGAAGTGGGCCACCACGAAATAGGTATCGTGATATTGCATATCCGCCGACACAATCGCGAGCATCAAACCCGAAAAGCCACCGATAGTAAACATAATCACGAAGCCCAGTGCAAACAGCATCGGGGTTTCAAATGTAATCGAACCGCGCCACAAGGTAGTGACCCAGTTGAATACTTTCACACCCGTCGGGATCGCGATCAACATGGTGGCATACATGAAGTAAAGCTCGCCACCGAGTGGCATGCCGACGGTGAACATGTGATGCGCCCAGACGATGAAGCTCAGGAACGCGATCGATGCGGTCGCATACACCATGGCCTGATAGCCAAACAATGGCTTGCGGGCGAAGGTGGGAATGATTTCAGACACCACGCCGAAGGCGGGCAGAATCATGATGTAAACCTCGGGGTGACCGAAGAACCAGAAAATGTGTTGATACATCACCGGGTCACCGCCGCCGGCTGCATTGAAGAAACTGGTGCCGAAGAATTTATCGGTCAGCAACATGGTGACCGAACCGGCCAATACCGGCATCACGGCGATCAACAAGAACGCAGTAATTAACCAGGTCCAGACGAAGACCGGCATTTTCAATAAATCCACACCAGGCGCGCGCATGTTCAACACGGTAGCGATGATATTGATGGCACCCATGATCGAGCTGACGCCCATCATGTGAATGGCGAAAATAGTAAATGCCGTGCTGGTGCCGCCTTGCAAAGATAAGGGCGGATACAAAGTCCAACCACCGGCCGGGCCACCACCGCCAATACCGAAGCCTTGCAAAATCAAAGGCAGCAATAACAAGGTGAACGCAAACGGCATGATCCAGAACGACCAATTGTTCATGCGCGGCAGCGCCATATCGGGCGCGCCAATCATTAACGGAATCATCCAGTTCGCCAAGCCGACGAAGGCCGGCATGACAGCGCCGAAGATCATCACCAGCGCATGTGTGGTCGTCATTTGATTGAAGAATTCCGGTGCCACCAATTGCAGGCCTGGCTGGAATAATTCGGCACGGATCACCATTGCCATCGCACCGCCGATAAAAAACATCAGCAAGGAGAACAGCAAATACAAAGTCCCGATATCTTTATGGTTGGTGGAATAAAACCAACGC
>JAYSXB010000125.1:0-11449 GCA_043717775.1 Arenimonas sp. | reverse complement strand
CCCTTTTTTGATTGCTTGATAAGAACAGCTTTAATCATAGACTGTCATGGGCCAAAAGACAGGGGCACGGGGATGTCGGGGGCGTGCCTTGATATTTGTTGTAGGAGCGAGCTCGCGACTGCCATGGATGGCAGGAGTGCTGGCTTTTAACAGACGCATGTCTGGTCAAATGCAGGAGCATTTTTCAGCCTCGCGAAGAACCCTCGACGCAGATTCTTTCGCGAGTAGAACTCGCTCCTACGTTAAGCAATGTCGCAGGTTTGTCGCGAGTAGAACTCGCTCCTACATTGGACAGTATCGCAAGCCTTTCGCGAGCAGAGCTCGCTCCTACGGGTTACGTTTCAAACGCTCGATGGTCTTTTGTTTTTCGTGCCAGATCTTATTCAGCCATGTCTGAAAACGATTGCGGTACTCGGCATCATTCTCATAATCGCCCACCATCTCCGGTGTAATTTCACGCTCGACTATATCAATCTGGATGTGGCGAATACGACCCGCAAACAAATCGAATAATCCGGGCCTTCGGTCCGAATAAACTATCGTTACATCAAGAATCGATTTGATGCTGTCGCCCATCGTGTCAAGCACAAAGGCAATGCCACCGGCTTTGACTTTCAACAAATCGGCGAACGGCGAAGCTTGCCGCTGATGTTTGGCCGCCGTAAAACGAGTACCTTCAACAAAATTCATGACCGATACCGGCTGGGATTTAAAGCGTTCGCAGGCTTTGCGGGTGGCTTCAATATCCTTGCCTTTTAACTGTGGGTTTTTCTCGAGAAAGGCTTTGGAATAACGCTTCATGAAAGGAAAATCCAGCGCCCACCAGGCCAAACCTAAAAAAGGTACCCAGATCAACTGGTCTTTCAGGAAAAATTTCAGAAACGGAATACGGCGATTGAATATTTTCTGCAATACCGGAATATCAACCCAGCTTTGATGGTTGCTGATGACCAGATACCAGCCTTCGTATTTCAATGACTCCAGTCCGGTCACGATAAATTTTGTTGGCGTAACTACATCGATTAGCCAGCTATTGAAGGCGACCCAGTTCTCGGCAATCTTGATGAGAAAAATGGATAATGCTTTTCGAATCGCCCGAAAAGGCAACAGCCATTTCAGCAAGGCGATCAAAAACAGAAAAGAGGTTTGCAGCAAGGTGCTCAAGATCACCAGCACGATGGATATAACGGCAAGTACCGGAGAAAAAAACTTCATCACTCACCTTTCAGAAATAATTTGGCCTGTTCCTGGCCATTGATGAGCCGGTATTTTCCGGCTTCCAGCGAGCCCAAATCCAGCGCGCCAATTTCGCTACGATGTAAATGCACCACATGATTTCCAACAGCAGCAAACATGCGCCGAATCTGGTGATAGCGACCTTCAATAATCGTCAATTGAACTAGCAACTCCGATATTGGCTTCAAAACCGCAGGCGCAAGCGCTGTATTTTCGTTTTCAAGCATCATTTGGCCGCTGGCAAATAATTCGATCTCGTCGCCTCTTAGCGGACTGGTCAATGTCGCTTCGTAAACTTTCGGTAATTTATTTTTCGGCGAAATAATACGATGCAATAAATCGCCATCATCGGTCATCAAAAGCAGACCGGTGGTTTCCTTGTCGAGGCGGCCAATCGGTGCCAGTACCGGTTTGCGAATACGAAAACGATCGGGCAACAAGTCATAGACCAGACGACCTTTGTCTTTAGTTGAACAGGTATAACCAGCCGGTTTATGCAGCATTAGCAACATGCCTGCTTCAGGGTCCAGCAGTTCTTCATCGACACGAATATTGTCGTGGGCGGGAATGTCATCCGCGTAAAGAATGTCGCCTGATGCATCGGTAATGCGACCTTCACGGAACATCGCGCTAACTTCCTTGCGACTGCCGTAACCCAAATTGGAAATATGTTTGACTAATTTCATTACTTAACTTGTCCGTGATTTACTTTATTGCAACAAATACCTTGAAGCCTTCACGCATGGCAAGTACATTTACCCGCGAAAAATGTTTTTTCAGCCCGGCTTCATAAGGCAGATGCCGATTGGCTACCATATAAAAACGTCCGTTAGGCTTTAGTGATTTGGCGGCGGCTTCAATAAACGCCTGCCCGACAGCCTGCACTTCGGCTGCCCCCTGATGAAACGGCGGATTGCTGATAAGAAAATCGTAGGGCCCTTGTACTCCAAGCGTTACATCATGCCAGCAATAATATAGCTCAACGCTTTTTTCAAATGCAGCCAAATTTAATTTCGCGCATTCCAATGCCCGCGCTTCGGCTTCATAGACATCCATTGCCTTGACGTTTTCACATAGGCTTAAAACAGTATGCGTCAAATACCCCAACCCTGCGCCCAGATCGGCACCATGGCCAGCTAAATCTTTCGGCAAATACTCCGTCAATAATTGCGATGCGATATCGATCCGGTCCCAGGCAAAAATGCCCGGGCGTGAAATAAAGCCGGTGGATTCAATCATGCGTGGCACATCCAACTTCAGCCAGTTTTGCAAGAGTGCTTCGTTGATATTTTTTTTATTGACCCAAAATACCCGGCATTTATTTTTACTGGTCGATTGAAGATTGGGCGCCAGTTGCCGAAGATCATTCTCGCCGGATTTTGCGCCTGCACTGTTTTGTATGCTGACCACGACCAGACCATCTTCACTAACGTGCTGAAGTGCTTGTGCAAATAAGGCGCGCGTTTCATCGCGCTGCGGCGGTGGCAACACCAGCACGATTGGATAGGTTTTCCGAACATGTTGAATAATCGGCCAACCCGCGCGTTCTAGTTCATCAGCAAAAGGTTTGAAGCTTTGCTGGCAATCAATTTGTTCTGCTTTTAACGCTACAGGAATCAAGCCGGAGCGGGCGCGTAAAAAAAGGGCTTGTTCGCGCCACGCAATTGCACCGGTCAGGAATGGATGCCATAAAGCGGTAAATGCGGGGTTTTCATCAGTCATGGCGCTGATTTTACCGCGATTGTGCGTATCTTGAAGAATACTGGCCAAATTCAGGCCTTTTCACGTTTAATAATGCAGCTCAACCGCCTTAGAATTACCTTTGCACCTTTAGGAGAAACCCCATGCGTCACAGTCATATATTGATTGCCAGTACTTTGTTCGTGTTCTTGCTGTCATCTTGTAAGAAAGAAGAGACTGCTGCGACAGCCACTCCAGCCGCGGAACCGGCTGCACCTGCGAAAGCTCCCGAGCCAATGCCAGAGCCTGGTAGATCTGCTGCGCCTGTTGAAGCTACTGCTACTGCACCGGTCAATACCGACTTCAGCGTAGAAAGCGTGCCGGTTTCGACCGTGGCGCTGCCGCCGTTTCCTTTTTTCAAAACACCTGAAGGTCTTGTCAACAATTTGAACGATAAGGACAGTAATATTGGCTTTGATCGCCATTTTTTTCTCGCCGGAAAAAAATTAATTCCGATCGAAGGCAAGCTTTATCATAATTTTATGAACCTTAGTAACGACGATAGTGGTCGCAAATATTCCGAGATTGAATTTCATCGCAATTATGAAAACGCGATTACCGCTCTCGGCGGCAAGAAAATCAGCACAACGCAATTTACCCGTCAAATTACTGATGAAGCTGGCGGCCTGGGACCAGTAGAAAAATACTGGCGTAGTGTGGCTCCTACTTCCGGCTACGAACACTACAGTTATTTAATTCGTACTGCTGACAAGGAATACTGGATTCATATCGCCACTGGCGCCATCCCTACCCATGGCTATGTCACTGTGCTTGAAAAAGAAGGAATGAAACAATCGGTCGGTTTTCTAGATGCCAGCGCCATGAAAAAAGCGCTAGACACGGATGGCCGTGTCGCTTTGTATATTAATTTCGATATTGATAAAGCCACTCTACGCCCTGACAGCCAGGCAGTAATGGATGAAATCAACAAACTACTCACAAACAATCCCAGCCTGAAACTTTCCATCGAAGGCCACACCGATAGCACCGGCGCGCCGGATCATAATCGTCAGCTTTCAACCGCACGCGCCCGTAGTGTTTTGGGTGCGCTGGTCGGCTTGGGTATTGATCCTGCACGTTTAAGTTCGAAAGGTTTTGGCCCTGACAAACCTCTAGCAGACAATGGCAATGAAACCGGCCGCGCGAAGAATCGCCGCGTTGAACTGGTTAAAATGTAGGGTCTAATTATTTTCATGAAATAAAACGCCGCTTACTGCGGCGTTTTTTATTGCTGAACAAGCATACACATAGCCCGCTGTTAGCTGAACAACAAAAATGTCTTGGTAAACTTTATTTCCAGCCGGTCGTTT
Organism: Arenimonas sp.; assembly: GCA_043717775.1. Classification (GTDB taxonomy): domain Bacteria; phylum Pseudomonadota; class Gammaproteobacteria; order Xanthomonadales; family Xanthomonadaceae; genus Arenimonas. Next base: position 7,163 of record JAYSXB010000125.1, on the reverse strand, counting down.
TCCTCATCGTGTCACAAGAAAAATCACCGAAAAGGAAACCCATATGAAAAAATTAGTCATTGCTGCCACTACCCTATGCATCGGCTTTACTGCAACTGCCGATGCCGCTCGTTACGATAGAGTCAAGCATCTCGGCAGCACCCGTTTAAGTCATGCTGAAAACGATGTTGACGTTTTGCGCTTTAATAACTGCAGAAACGGCATTCATGCCATACAACTACGCACGAGCCGTGGCCAAGTTGAAATCGAACGCCTGTGGGTAGGTTATGCCAACGGCGAACGCGACAACTTGAACGTACGCGACCGCATTTCAAAAGGCGGAGCAACCCGCTGGATCGACCTGCGCGGCGGCAACCGTTGCGTAGTGGAAATCGGCATTATTGGCGACACCGAACGTAGCCGTGACCAGGCGCGTGTGGATGTTTGGGGTCGGTAATTATCGAATGCCCATCAAATCGACTTATAAGAAAACCTCCTCGCTCTTGGGGAGGTTTTTATTTGGCTGCCATTAAGCCAATTTATCGCTTTAAGATGTTTCAGGCTTTATTCTAGACGTTCTGCCTGTTCTGGGAGAATCCAGATGCGTCGCCCATTATGTGCTGCGATTTTTGTTTTCGGTTTTGGCTACTGCTTGACGGCAAGCGCCGAAGCCCCACCCCGCTTCCCACCGCAAGCCGTCTGGCATCAAAATATTAGTCAGGCACCTGTGCATCCGCAGTCGTCTTCCATGATCAGCAGCCTGACCAATCTGGGCGGTTTTGGCTTTGGTCGTATGCAAATCGATTTTGGTATGCGCATTGTGCGTGCAGCGCCTGCCGTACCAACGCGTTCGATTATCGGGTTCCCGAGTGCCAGCGAATACTATCTGCCTGATTGCGACGCAATCGGTTCGCTGATTCCGGTTCCTGCTAATTCGGCCATTGAAGGTTCTGCTAATCTGACTTGCGATAATAACAATGAAGATTGCCATCTTTTGGTGGTGCAAGATAATGTGCTGTATGAAACTTATCGGGCGAATGGATCTGGCAGCACGGGACTACAGGCGCAATGTTTAATTACCTGGAAACTTGATCGCATTTATCCAGACAATGGCCGTGGTGAACATTGCAGCAGTGCCGATGCGGCAGGCTTTCCGATTGCGCCACTTTTATTCAATGCCGATGAAGTGTATGCCGCAACGCAAATTACCGATGGTGATTTAGGCCATGCCATTCGCTTTATTTTACCGAACCCGCGAATGGCATCGAACGAGCCGCCACCCAATAGCACGCGTCGCATTCCGGTTTATGTGCATCCCGCTAGTCATGCCGGCGGGCCAAGCGGGCCTATCAGTACGGTGCCTTATGGCTCTCGCTTGCGCCTGCGCGCTGATTTTTCGGTGAATTTATATAACCCGGCGGCGCAAGTTATTTTGCGAACGATGCAACGTTACGGCATCGTGCTTTCCGACGGTGGCAATATTGCATTGACAGCCGAGGACGATATTTACACCACGCATAAATGGAGCGAGCTTAATATCAGTTCACGCGTGTTTGACCAAGCGGTTCCCAGCACGCCGGTTCGTGTGCAGGATTTTTCGGTGCTCGATACCGGTGACCGTATTATTGAAACTTACGACTGCGTACGCAATGCCGAGCCCGCCTTAATCATCCCAAAAAATTTAATAGCACGTATTTCGCAACGTCGTTACGGGCCGAAAATTATTAATTTAAGCTGGCAAGACGGCACTGCAAAAGTTGATATTTATCGTGATGGTGTATTTCGTGCCAGTGTCAATAACATTGGCAGCTATTCTGAAAAACCCGGCGCAAATATTCGGCCAAGTTATGTGGTCTGTAATTTCGACACCAACAATTGCTCGAACGCAGTGATCGCTATGCCGGATAGGTATAACGACCCTCCTCGCCCTAGACCGCAGTAAGACTGTGCTTAAATTGCGAGTTTGATGTATTCCTTCACGGCATTGTTTTTGCGAGGTTTTGATATTAGTCTGTCTGATGTTTACTGGCAGGGCCTACTTCCATGAAGTTACTGCATATCTCCTGCAAACTATTCGCCGCAATAGCTTTCATGGCTGCGACACTCTACTTTTCACGGCCTTCGCCAAACTCAGAAACTTCACTACCACCACCAACGGCTCCCGCCCAAGGCGTTGATGGCTGGGTCTATGATCAATATCCAAACTTTGTACCGCTACCGCGTTTGATCAAACCCAGAAAAGGTGAGCTGCCGCCGCAATATCGGGTGTCGCTTGCCTCGCCTTTTTCAGCTAATTGTGAAGGTGCAACTCAAACCGGCACTTCCTATCTGAATGCGGAAGTAGAACCATCAGTCGCGGTGAATCCAACAAATCAAGACAATTTGATTGGCGCATGGCAGCAGGATCGTTGGTCAAACGGCGGCTCACATGGTATTGCCGGCAGCATTTCGTTTAATGGTGGCAAAACCTGGAGTCAAAGCTTGGTACCGTTTTCCCGCTGCAGTGGTGGCAATGCGTTCAATGGCGGAAATTATGAGCGCGCCACCGACCCTTGGATTAGTTTTTCACCCAATGGAACTGCTCACCAAATGGCCTTGGGCTTCAATAAAACATCCGGCACCCAAAACGCGATGTTGGCGAGCCGCTCTGTCGATGGCGGCATGACTTGGAGTAATCCGGCGGCACTTATTCTAGATGTTGATGGGGTCGCTTTTTTCAATGATAAAAATGCAATTACTGCCGACCCCACTAATTCAAACTATGTCTATGCCGTCTGGGATCGCCTAGCTACCAACGGTAATGGCCCCACCTATTTCGCTCGCAGCATTAATGGCGGCCTAAGCTGGGAAACAGCAAAAATAATTTACAACCCCGGTGGTACCGGACAAACCATTGGCAATGTTATTGCCGTATTGCCAGATGGCACATTGATCGACCTGTTAACTAAAATTGTGACAGTCGCTGGCAGCGACATCACCACGCTTGAGGTCATTCGCTCAACCGATAAAGGCGTTACCTGGTCGCAACCGTTCTTGATTTCTAACTTGCTGGCGATTGGCACCCGTGACCCCGAAACCGGCACTAATGTTCGTGATGGCTCGATCTTGGGACAGATCTCGGTTGGAACTGACGGCAAACTCTATGTGGTCTGGCAAGACTCGCGCTTTAGCGGTGGCGTCCGCGACGGTATTGCATTTTCGCAATCTTCCGATGGCGGTTTTACTTGGTCCACACCCACTCGCATCAACGCCGATCCGAATGTGCAAGCCATGATCCCGACCGTGCATGTACGTGCCGACGGCATTATTGGCGTGAGCTATTACGATTTACGCAGTAATACGAATGACCCCGGCACATTGCTGACCGATTATTGGCTTGCCACTTCCAGCGATGGTATTACATGGAGTGAAAGCCGCATTACCGATGCCTTTGATCTTGCTACCGCACCTTTTGCAGGCGGTTATTTTATGGGGGATTACCAAGGCTTGGTCAGTAGTTATAATGTTTTCATTCCTTTTTTTGTAAAAACCAATAACGGTGATTTCAATAATCGTACCGACGTATTTGCAGCACCTGCTATTTTTAAACCGGTGAGTAAATCGTTTATTGCCAGCTCTTACACTGCTACGAAAAGCGCCTCGCAAGCGCAACGTGTGCATCAAAATATACAACGCGTAAAACAACAGCGAATTAATCGATTGCGCGGCACACAAATCCCGGAACATAGCAGCATTCGGTAATCAGTGTGGATCAATCACCACCCTCACCCTGCATCCGCAATTGTTGTCTGGACGAAAACGATGTCTGCATGGGCTGTGGTCGCCATATCAATGAAATCCTGGCTTGGCATCAAGCCACTGGCGACGAGCGGGATGACATTATTGCCATTGCACTGCAAAGGTTGAAGGAAAGAGCTGACCGTCATCGCAAATAAACACGTAGTGACATTTACTTTCATCGGCAAATCCCATAAGAATAGCCATCGTTCGAAAGTGGGCGTTCTATGACACAAAACTATTTGCAGCTGCGCACGACCCTGGCCTACGCAAAAGGGGCTTACACGGTTGAGATAAAAATTGGCAGCCAACGTCGCCCCGCCAATGTATTGCTCGATACCGGCAGCAGCACGCTGGTGGTATTGCCGCAAGCTTATGACCCATCGCATGATCACTGCCTCAATGCGACTACCTTGGCGCAATCGATTGCCTATGGTATCGGCACTTGGGCTGGGCCGGTGCTTAAAACCGAAATAGCGTTTGGTGATCAACGCCATGCGCGAATACTACCCGATGCCGAAATTGCGATGATAGAAAGTTCGGCACAAAACTTTCGCGATGCCGATGGTTTGCTGGGTCTGGCATATCGAAAGCTGGACAAGGCGCACGATGTAACCGCCTTGTTGACCGAGAAAAAAATCGAACCCCACCACACTTGGCCTTGGCCATTCCAAACCAAAGAATCTGCAGATTTATCCGCTTTCAAAACCCAATTACGTGATCAACCATTGGTTAACTTAACGCCATGTTTCAGCGCACTTGAAGAAGAAGGCATTATTTCGGATAAATTTTCTCTGCTCATTAAGCGTGCATTGGTGCATGTGCTTGATGACAGCGCAACGCCCGAACAACTTGCTGCCGATCCGCTCAATAAAGGCGTGCTCGTGCTCGGTGGCGGTGAAGAATGTCAATCGCTTTATCAAGGGGGTTTTGAAACGGCGAAAATTGTGCATGACCTTTATTACAATGCCAATTTAATCGCCGTCCAAGTGGGTGATAAGCCAAGAATACCGGCCCCGGCTTTGTTAGAAAAATATCAATCGGCTTATGCCAGTAACGCTATTTTTGATACCGGGAGCAGCTTTCTGGTATTGGAAGCCTCGATCTATGATGCAGTACTTGCTGACTTTGCTGAATACGATAAAAGTTTCCCTGATTTAATCGCACGCTTTCAAAAAAGCTTTCAAAAAGAACATGGACTTCCAAACGACAGTATCAAAACACATGATTGGCCAAAACTGCATTTTCATCTTGAATCACCCTCGGGTGACGAGGTCACCTTTAGCTGCTCGCCGGGCAATTACTGGCAGCATAATGCCTATCATGCAGGTGAGTGTTTTTTTCTACTGATGCGACAATTGCCCAAGTGGCCGAATCAAAGTATCTTGGGCTTGCCATTAATGAGTGGGCATTATTGTGTCTTCGACCGTCGGGCCGACGGTGATGGCGTTTTACGACTTGCCAAAGCGAAAGAAGACTAGTGCAAACTTTTGAAACAGCACGTTTATTGATGCGGCCACTACAACCTGAAGATGAAGCATTTTACTGCGCTTGTTATACCGACCCGGTTTTGATGCAGCATATTGGTGAGCCGCTTAGTGATGAGGCGGCCTTGCGTAGTTTTGCGGCGGCGCTGAAGATTACTACGACAACTCCTGCTCGTCGTTACACGTGGGTCATGCAGGAAAAAAAATCTAATGCTTGCGTGGGGCTGCTGGCACTTATAGCTGATAAAAATAAACCTGTGTCCGGGAATGCAGAGCTTGGAAATATAATGCTTACTGAATTTCAAAACCAAGGATTTACAGTTGAAGCCCTAAGTCAATTAGTGGATATTGTGTTTAGCACCGCTCCGCTTTCAAGTGTATTTGCAAATCATAAAATCCAAAACAGCGCAGTAAATCGAGTGATGAAAAAATTAGGTTTCTTACGTGACATGAATATTTCAGAGGGAATTTCTAAAGGCCGCTGGGTTTTGTCACGTAATGATTGGCAGACAAACAGGGCGAAACCTAATTCAATATGATTACAATTGCCATCAGGTTCCGATAAGGTAAGCGCTTAGTAGAAACGGGCTGACGGGGACAGTCAAATTACATGAATAATTCTGGAAGTATTGTTTGCGTTGGCACCGGGATGATGCTCGGTGCACATATTAGTCCGCGTTCGCGTAGCTACATCGAACAGGCCGATGTGGTATTTGCTGCGGTCTCGGACCCGGTCGTTGAACTCTGGCTGCAGGAAATGCATGCGGACGTTCGCAGTTTGCAACCATTTTATAGCGAGGGCAAATCCCGCCACGAGACCTATCGGGAAATGATCGAAGCCATGATGCTTGAAGTCCGCGCGGGTAAACGCGTATGCGGCGCCTTTTATGGCCACCCGGGCGTCTTTGCTTTTGCGCCACACAAAGTGATCGAACAAGCGCGCGTTGAAGGATTCACCGCGCACATGGAACCGGGCATTTCAGCAGAAGATTGTTTGTATGCAGATCTAGGCATTGACCCTGGACGTGTAGGCTGCCAGCACTATGAGGCTAGCCAATTTATGTTTTATCGCCGCCAAATTGACCCATCGGCCTATTTGGTCCTTTGGCAAGTCGGCATTGCTGGCGATCGCTCATTCAAGCGCTACGCCACTGAACCGGCCTACCGCGAATTATTAATTGAGCTGCTTGCAGAACACTACCCCTTGGCTCACGAAGTGATCGTGTATGAAGCTGCCACCCTGCCCATCAGTACGCCACGCATGCAAAAACTGGCGTTAAGCGAGCTGGCTAACGCTACGCTATATCTGCAATCGACACTGGTGGTTCCGCCCAGCCAAGCCATGCAGAGAAACGAATCCATGCTTGCCCGCATCGAAGCACTCGATCGTGTGTTAAATTCCACTTCAACCGTAATACCCACTCACCAATAGTAAGGAGTCGAAAATGTCGAATGTTATTCAATTTCTTGAGTCAATGGGCAAAGATGCCGCGCTCGGCAATATGTCGTCGGAAGAATACGCCGCTACTGTAAAAGCGTTGGGTGTTGATGATGTAGCACAGCATGCGCTGCTGAATCGTGATCACGCAGCACTAACCGACTCTTTGGGCGGCCGTGTAAAAATGATGATGATGTTGGCACCCGCTGAAGACGAAAATGAAGGTGAAGGAAAAAATGACGATGACAAGAAAGAAGAAGAAGAAATTTCAATCAATTGATTGTTAAAAAAGGCTATGGCATGGCGGCGTGCATTCGTAAAATTTTTATTTGTCTGATTTCAATCAGTCTTTGCACGCTGCCAACTTTTTTGCTTGCTTCATCTGCATTTGAACAACAGCTTGAATTAGCCGATAGCGTACGCACTGGTAACCCAGCGCAATTCAATCAATTACTAATTCAGCTAGAGAACAATCTAGAAAA
>JAYSXB010000124.1:0-4517 GCA_043717775.1 Arenimonas sp. | reverse complement strand
GCGTACTTGCGAAAACGGCTTGATCGTTATACGAAGGTAGGTAAGGTGCGTAGTCGGTGATTAATACTTCACCGGATTTTGCTTTACGTGCATTCGTGTAGGCCTGACCCAAGTCGGTTTTTGACCAAGCGCCATTGATCAGGTTTGAGCCGTAATCGAGCTCTTTAAAATAGGTATAAACCACATTGCCCTGCATATCGGCCAAGAAAAAATCGTATAGGCCATAGCGCTCCACGACATTGCGGCCGAAGGGATGAAGTTGTTTCATTAAAGCGGAATACGCCGAAGTATCAGCAGCAGCATAATCGAGTTTGTTTTTCTCACCCAAGACATTGGAATTGCTGGCGATGTAAAAATACTGGGCCGCAACGGTTGCCTCGGATTGTAGTTTGAGTCTCTCATCCATGTCGGTAGTGCCGCCAGCGTTACGCTTGCTGTACTCTTTCAGAAATTGATTTTGATAATAGTCGCGTACTTCCGCACGCGCTTGTTCCATCGGCACCGGCAGTGCAGAAGGCAGCGCTTGAAAGCTTGCGGGTAATTCGGTCAATGCGCGCCGTACTTGGTCGGTACGCGCAACCACCGACATGGCATTGGCAATACCATCGAAGTAGGCTTTGATTTCTTCTTGCTTGCCGACTCGGATCGATTGCAACTGATCGTTCGCACGAGCGTTCAGCGCTTGCTGCGATTGTTTGGCAGCAAAGTAAGCCAGCACCAATGCCAACACAATCAAAGGAATTGTTGCCAATGCCGTGGTACCGAACAGCAATCGGTTTCGGATGGAGCCAAAAAGTGAACCCGTGTTACTAGCCATAATATTATCCTCGAAAGTGAAACCAATTTCTTTGTTCGTAAAGAAAGAACCAGATATTTTCTATATCAACCTTTGCCATAAAAACTTTATGCGATGTCGCCACGACCTGGTACTTGACGGCCAACGCGTCTTAGCCAGGCTTGCGGATTGAACTCGTAAACTTTGCCGAGTTCAGAATCAAAACAGCAGTCTGAAAATTCATTCATAGGGTCATTGGCAGTCAGCGCACCAGAGCTTTGCACTGCAATTAAACGTGGAGTTTCTGAACAGAGCACGCCCATTGCTTCAGGCCCTGGCGCTATAACTAACACCTGCGATGATGCAGGCAATGCTTCTATACCCTGCCATAAACCAATATCAAACACGGGTACCAAATTACCGCGTAAATTTAATACACCACGTAACCACGCTTTTACATTGGGCACTGGTGCTAATAAAGGTTCCAGTGCCAACTGCGATGCCATACCTGTCGGCAAAACAAATAGTGGCAAAGCAGCATTAATCCGAAAGCCAATGCGAGTCTGCATTGCACTACTAGCAACGCCTTGGTTTGCAATGTCGGCATCGAATAGCTTATTCATGAAAATCAGCCGTAAGCCTTGAGCGTGTCTAAAATTTCGCTAGCCTGGTAGGGCTTGCCGATCAAAGCTTTGGCACCCTGCATCTTGGCCCACATGTGGTCGGCTTTTTGATTTTTGCTGGAGACAAAGACCACCGGAATATTTTTTGTTTCCGGATTTTGCTGAAGCGTGCGGCAGGCTTCATAGCCATCCATATCGGGCATGATGATGTCCATCAAAATCATGCTGGGTTTTTCGCTGACCGCTTTTGCTACAGCATCAGCTCCGTTATTTGCGGTAACCGAATGCCAGCCAGCATCAGTCAAAATAGTCCGCAAGTTTGCCAATTCAGCCGGGGAATCATCAACGATAAGTACTTTGCCCATTTCAATCTCCAAAAGCAGTGTGTGTGATTAAATTTAATTAATTTAAATTAGCCAGCGAGTGCTGCGCGGTAGCCGCGAGCGCTTAACAACGCACGATCATTGCGAAAATGTTTTGCCAACACTTTGTCAACGGCGGTAAAAAAAGTTTCCCAGGTAATGGGTTTTACCAAGTAAGAATCGCAACCCGCCAAGGCACCGCGTGCACGATCAAAGGGTGAAGAGCGACTGGTCAGCATCAACACGGGAACGCTACGTGTGTAGGCATTTTTCTTGATAGTGCGACAAACTTCATAACCGTCTGCACCTGGCATCACCACATCAAGAAAAACAATGTCGTAATGGCTTGATTGTAATTTTGCTAATGCTGCTTCTGCGCAATCGGCTTGATCGCTGACAATACCTGCACGATCAAGTGCTGAGCGAAGCTGCTCGCGCACGGTTAGGCTGTCATCCACGATAAGCGCGTGCAAGGGCTGCAACGGGGCCTGTTCTAATGGGGCCGGAGCATCCAAAAAAGCTACGTCCTGCTTTACCTGCGGCAAGTTTGAAACATTCGATTTCTTGGCATCGCTAGTTTTGAGATTACTAGAATTCAGTAGCTCGTTCTCGACAACTTCATCTAATAAACGATTAACACGAAGCAATAATGAGCGCCGTTCCAAGCGATAACGCGAATCGCCGGTCAAGCCCAAGTCAGACAAAAATACCGGCACAATATCTGGATTTAACGCTCTTAATTCTGCAAGCTGACTCTCAGCGTACAGTGATGAAACATCAATGATGGCAATATGCGCTTCGCCCAAAGACTCGGTGCTGCCCACTTGATAAGGGTATTTCGGATTGGGGGCACGGGTAATCACGATCTCGATTAATCGTTGATCTCTTGCTGTCAATCCACATAAGGCTACTTTGTATGTCACGCCAAACCTCCGCCGGAGTAATCCATGGGCGAAGCTTCGCATGATTGTTAATGCATATTTAAAATCGTTGACAATCATTGACAATGCTTTGCTGGCGCCTTCAAATGTCTATGTCATGATCTTGTTACATCTTGTTTCACTATCATCTGGATCTGATCAATGTTTATGTGTCGTCAATCACAATATATAAGCACCTCTCATTTAGCAGAAGTTAGCTAAAGGCTTTTGCGCCGCACTTCAGCAAGCACATGGCTTACAATCAGAACTTGATAAGAACAAGTAAAAAAAGATGGACGCCCCGTTTGAACTACTGCTCCGACTAGACACCCCTTTGCACAAATTTTTGCTGCAAGTGCTGGTGGTATTAGCTATTGCAAAACTTGCCGGGCGATGCATGCGACTGATCCATCAGCCTGCCGTTATCGGTGAAATGATTGCAGGCATATTGCTTGGACCATCGTTGTTTGGCTGGATGCTCCCGTCAATACATGGCTGGCTGTTTCCAGCCCAAGGCTTTTCAAGCTTGGCTCATATTAGTCAATTAGGTGTACTGATTTTTATGTTCACTGCCGGTGCCGAATGGGATATGTCGCGTTTGCGGGAAAGATTAAAATCAACCGTTTTTATCAGTCAAAGTGGCATGGTATTTCCATTCCTGATTGGGCTTGGCTTGGCGAGCTTTCTCTATGCCAACTATGCGCCATCAGGTGTTAGCCAACTTGATTTCAGTCTATTTATCGGAATTTCTTTAAGCGTAACCGCGTTTCCGGTACTACTTAGAATTATTGATGACCGCGGTTACAAAGGTAGCGAAATTGCCCTTGTCGCCATTGCCTGCGCCGCCATTGCCGATGCCAGTGCATGGGCCTTACTGGGAATAATTATTGCCACGGTGCAATCGCAAAGTATCGGCAGCGCCTTAATGTGTGCCACCACTGCCCTCGCCTATGCTTGGTTATTGGTAGTACCCGCACGCCGTGTGATTGCAAAGCAAGCTATCAATGAGCAAAATTATTCTGCCTGGCTGGTTATTCTGGTGATCGCGGTATTGGCTAGCGCCATGTTTACTGAATTAATCGGGCTACATTTATTATTTGGAGCATTTCTGGCAGGTATTGCGGTCTCGTCCAATCAAGCGTTACGCGGGATTATTGAAGAAAAAGTCGAACCCTTCGCCGGTGCCTTATTGCTGCCATTATTTTTTGCACAGACCGGATTGAATACTCGCATCGACATGCTCAGCGGCCAAGAATGGTTGCTATGCCTAGTCATTACGTTGCTGGCAACACTGGGTAAACTTGGCGGCACCACGCTATCAGCGCGTGTTAGCGGCTTATCAAAACCCGATGCATGGCGACTGGGCGCGTTGATGAATACGCGTGGCCTGATGGAACTGATCGTATTGGGAATCGGCCTGCAACTGGGCCTGATCAGCGAAAGCCTTTACGCTATTTTGGTATTGGTCGCCATTATTACCACGATCATGACTGGACCATTGCTTGGCTTGATTGATCGTTTCGCCAAGCCCATCAAGTAAGTATATTTTTATCAGCTGCTACGGATTTATAAATGCAATCCGTAGGAGCGCTCACGAGCGCAACAGGTCTGCGACGCGAATCAATAGTTTGTCATCCACGCTCACATCGCAATGTCGTTTTATTTTATTGTTATCGCAGATTTAAGAGCTATCGCGCTCGTGAGCGCTCCTACGCAAATCGTCATCCCCGCCTACGCGGGATGACGGCTTTGTAATTAATCAGTGTTTGTCTAAATAATTGATTCAGGGTAAATATTTTTCCAAATTTGATGTTTTGCGTTGTCGCATAAACCCTGT
>JAYSXB010000123.1:0-4521 GCA_043717775.1 Arenimonas sp. | reverse complement strand
TAACGGCAAACAATTGGCATTGGTATCAATTCATGACGGCCAATTTTATCCATGATGGTGTCCTGCATTTGCTGGGCAATATGCTTTTTCTTTGGCTGATTGGCGATAGCGTTGAAGATGCACTTGGCCCCATCGGATTTTTACTGCTGTATTTTCTTGGCGGCCTTGTGGGAGACATGTGGTTTGTGTCAGCCAACCCGGACATGGCCATTCCATCGGTCGGCGCTTCCGGTTGTATTGCTGCCATTGCGGGGGCCTGCGCAGTCATGTTTTTTAGTCGGCCCATCAGCGTGCGCGTAATGTTTCTGGTATTCACCATCACCACCATCCGCTTGAAAGCGTTCTGGATGCTATTACTTTGGTTTGGCATGGACGTCTTCATGACATTTGAAGGCAGAGGCGTAATGGATGCCGTGCAGGTTAATTTTGTTGCCCACGGTGCCGGTTTTGCGTTCGGGTTCACGATTGGATTTGTCGCACTGGTACATGGTGTTATGCGTCGCTATGGATCAATGTCTGAAGGCAGCAGCTGGTTTGGCTATTGGCCGGAATCGCTTGAAAAAGATTTTAGGCTTCGCCGCAAGATTAAAAGATCCTAATCACGTAGCCCGGGTCACGCTCCACCGACCCGGGGTTTCGACACAGCCTTAACCCCATTCCATGTTCAAGTACGTATAAGCAATAATCTATCGCTTTGGCCTCAGCCGTGATTAAATTAAATATAGCCAGCACCACAGTTCGTATTCTTGCCTGCGCGTTGTTTGCCGTGCTGGCCGATCCTGCCAGCGCGACCAGCTGCCGACTCCGTGCCAGCCTTGATGAGAGCAGCCAGTACTTCAAAATTAAAGATCTACAAGAAGACTTGGCCGGTGATCTGACACAGATGCCTCTGGTAGCCCAGGCTCGCATAGAAATGCTCGATACCAACAATATATATGACGACGCCGTGTTTCCTTCGGCACGAATCGCGCGCCTGAAAATTCAAAAATTTTATAGAAAACCTTTGCTCGACACGGACGGGTCGTTTGACCCCGGCAAGGAATTTTATGTCACCTTGTCAAAGGAAAGTTTTTCCGTTGGCGACAGAATTTTGTTTTTTGCCTACCCAGAAGATCTAAAGCGGCTCGAACGCAGAATTAACCCCGAGCCAGGCATGATTCCAAATACCTATGACTTGCCAAGCGCACCCAAGCAGAGGCTTTGGTTCACCGTGGGGTCTTGTAACTCTACGGCTTATAAAATAGATAGCGCACCTGCAAAACTCTTGCTGCGAGAAATGGCAAAAATTGCAAAGCAGGCCAATCAACCCGGCACATTAGTCCTTAAAGTTTTTCAGCAAGGGCAGTTGGCGCAAATAAAACCCAGCGGAAACCTTACGGTCGAAATCAAGTCGCTATCGTCAAATGCAAAGTCTTACGCTATTGAAGTTGATGTTGCAAAAGGTGGCAAGATTCAGCTGCCGCCTGGGCGTTATCACGTGCAGTGGCCAGCTCTTTCAGGCCTTAGCCAACAATGCCACACAGGTTTTGTGGCGAATGAATGTTTCGTGCAAATTTATGGCGGTTTAACGACCTATACCCAAGTGCACTTTACCGGGAATGCGAAAATTGATTTGATGTTTGTCGATGCCGACAACAAGCCCATTGATTTTTTTGCCGAGCTGGCACTGGTGCCATTGAAAATGAGCACGGATTACTCCTCCGGCCCGATCAGCATAGCGCCATTAAGTACCAAGCATGCCGACACGCCAGACTACGATTTTGTGTGGAATGCCGATGAGGGCGGCGATTGGTGGCTGCAACAGGGCGCGTATCAATTGCAATTATCGCTGCGCCACTTTGATGCCTCGAAAAAATATAGCTGTGAAGCCATCACTGAGAAGAAAACTATTATCCCGATCAAGTTATCAGGCAGTAGATCTGAATGGTCTTCAGAGCTTCTAATTCCGAGCGGAAAATCACTTTTGCTTGCGCGAATACCGCCAGAGCTTGCGCTTGCGAAATTTGAAATGACCGGTTTAGCAAACAGTGACGCCACAATCGAAATTAAACCGCACTGTTCGGATTTTTATAATGTGCGTTGGTCAAAACAGATAAAGCAAAAAGCCGAAGTTATACTGCCAATAGGCATGCAGGTTTCAATGTCAGGCACTTGCTATCAGTGCGCCGGGTACCGATTTACCCCGATGGAATTGGAAATATTGCAAGACCTACCGTTTTTCATCAGCGACAAGATTCAACAGCTGCCGGTGAAGTAGTGCGCACTACTTCACCGGCAGCTGTTGAATCTTGTCGCTGATGAAAAACGGTAGGTCTTGCAATATTTCCAATTCCATCGGGGTAAATCGGTACCCGGCGCACTGATAGCAAGTGCCTGACATTGAAACCTGCATGCCTATTGGCAGTATAACTTCGGCTTTTTGCTTTATCTGTTTTGACCAACGCACATTATAAAAATCCGAACAGTGCGGTTTAATTTCGATTGTGGCGTCACTGTTTGCTAAACCGGTCATTTCAAATTTCGCAAGCGCAAGCTCTGGCGGTATTCGCGCAAGCAAAAGTGATTTTCCGCTCGGAATTAGAAGCTCTGAAGACCATTCAGATCTACTGCCTGATAACTTGATCGGGATAATAGTTTTCTTCTCAGTGATGGCTTCACAGCTATATTTTTTCGAGGCATCAAAGTGGCGCAGCGATAATTGCAATTGATACGCGCCCTGTTGCAGCCACCAATCGCCGCCCTCATCGGCATTCCACACAAAATCGTAGTCTGGCGTGTCGGCATGCTTGGTACTTAATGGCGCTATGCTGATCGGGCCGGAGGAGTAATCCGTGCTCATTTTCAATGGCACCAGTGCCAGCTCGGCAAAAAAATCAATGGGCTTGTTGTCGGCATCGACAAACATCAAATCAATTTTCGCATTCCCGGTAAAGTGCACTTGGGTATAGGTCGTTAAACCGCCATAAATTTGCACGAAACATTCATTCGCCACAAAACCTGTGTGGCATTGTTGGCTAAGGCCTGAAAGAGCTGGCCACTGCACGTGATAACGCCCAGGCGGCAGCTGAATCTTGCCACCTTTTGCAACATCAACTTCAATAGCGTAAGACTTTGCATTTGACGATAGCGACTTGATTTCGACCGTAAGGTTTCCGCTGGGTTTTATTTGCGCCAACTGCCCTTGCTGAAAAACTTTAAGGACTAATGTGCCGGGTTGATTGGCCTGCTTTGCAATTTTTGCCATTTCTCGCAGCAAGAGTTTTGCAGGTGCGCTATCTATTTTATAAGCCGTAGAGTTACAAGACCCCACGGTGAACCAAAGCCTCTGCTTGGGTGCGCTTGGCAAGTCATAGGTATTTGGAATCATGCCTGGCTCGGGGTTAATTCTGCGTTCGAGCCGCTTTAGATCTTCTGGGTAGGCAAAAAACAAAATTCTGTCGCCAACGGAAAAACTTTCCTTTGACAAGGTGACATAAAATTCCTTGCCGGGGTCAAACGACCCGTCCGTGTCGAGCAAAGGTTTTCTATAAAATTTTTGAATTTTCAGGCGCGCGATTCGTGCCGAAGGAAACACGGCGTCGTCATATATATTGTTGGTATCGAGCATTTCTATGCGAGCCTGGGCTACCAGAGGCATCTGTGTCAGATCACCGGCCAAGTCTTCTTGTAGATCTTTAATTTTGAAGTACTGGCTGCTCTCATCAAGGCTGGCACGGAGTCGGCAGCTGGTCGCGCTGGCAGGATCGGCCAGCACGGCAAACAACGCGCAGGCAAGAATACGAACTGTGGTGCTGGCTATATTTAATTTAATCACGGCTGAGGCCAAAGCGATAGATTATTGCTTATACGTACTTGAACATGGAATGGGGTTAAGGCTGTGTCGAAACCCCGGGTCGGTGGAGCGTGACCCGGGCTACGTGATTAGGATCTTTTAATCTTGCGGCGAAGCCTAAAATCTTTTTCAAGCGATTCCGGCCAATAGCCAAACCAGCTGCTGCCTTCAGACATTGATCCATAGCGACGCATAACACCATGTACCAGTGCGACAAATCCAATCGTGAACCCGAACGCAAAACCGGCACCGTGGGCAACAAAATTAACCTGCACGGCATCCATTACGCCTCTGCCTTCAAATGTCATGAAGACGTCCATGCCAAACCAAAGTAATAGCATCCAGAACGCTTTCAAGCGGATGGTGGTGATGGTGAATACCAGAAACATTACGCGCACGCTGATGGGCCGACTAAAAAACATGACTGCGCAGGCCCCCGCAATGGCAGCAATACAACCGGAAGCGCCGACCGATGGAATGGCCATGTCCGGGTTGGCTGACACAAACCACATGTCTCCCACAAGGCCGCCAAGAAAATACAGCAGTAAAAATCCGATGGGGCCAAGTGCATCTTCAACGCTATCGCCAATCAGCCAAAGAAAAAGCATATTGCCCAGCAAATGCAGGACACCATCATGGATAAAATTGGCCGTCATGAATTGATACCAATGCCAATTGTTTGCCGTTAA
>JAYSXB010000122.1:0-1747 GCA_043717775.1 Arenimonas sp. | reverse complement strand
CGTAAGGCGCGAAAAATCTCGCCAGATCTTTCGCGCCTTACGGACGCTCCCACGGCATGTCGCGCCTGAAGGACGCTCCTACAAAAAATGACATCACTTAATCGCGATAACGCTTCAATAAATCCTGATAAGCATCGATGCGACGATCGCGCAGAAATGGCCAGATACGGCGCACATGTTCGCTGCGTTGCATGTCCAATTGAGCAAATAAAATTTCTGCTTTATCGGTGCTGGCTTCGGCAATAATTTCGCCCTGAGGCCCCAATACCTGGCTGGAGCCCCAAAACTGAATGCCGTTTGCACCATGAAGCGGCGAGGGCTCAAAGCCGGTGCGATTGCAGCTTAGTACTGGAATACCATTGGCGACCGCGTGCCCACGATGACTCAAAATCCAGGCCATGCGTTGACGATCTTTTTCGGCTTGCTCATCGCTGGGGTCCCAACCAATCGCGGTCGGATAAAGCAGAATTTCTGCACCTGCTAATGCCATTAAACGTGCGGCTTCCGGATACCACTGATCCCAGCAAATGAGCACGCCCAATTTACCGACCGAGGTTTGAATGGGATTGAAACCCAAATCGCCGGGCGTGAAATAAAATTTTTCGTGAAAGCCCGGATCATCCGGAATATGCATTTTGCGATATTTACCAAGCAACTCGCCGTCTTTTTCAAACACCATAGCAGTGTTGTGATAAAGCCCAGCAGCGCGTTTTTCAAACAGGGAGGCAATCAAGACAACGCCATGCTTTTTTGCCAATGCAGATAAACGTGCAGTGCTTGGGCCTGGAATAGTTTCGGCCAAATTAAATTCATCCACCGATTCATGCTGACAAAAATAAGCGCCGTTATGCAGCTCTTGCAGTAATACCAATTCAGCACCACGTTTCGCCGCTTCCGCGACGCGCTGTTCAATAATTAATAAATTAGCCTCGGCACTGCCGTGATTAATTTCCTGAATCAAAGCTACTTTAAGATGGTGTGAACTCATGACACTAAACCTTCTGGAAGCTGCATGGTTATGCAATGCAAACTACCGTTTTGCCAGATTAGCGAACGGCAGGGAATTTGAATTATCTGGCGGCCAGGGAATGCTAACGCCATCATATCGGCCGCATTATCATCCATGGGGTCACCATAGGCCGGCATCAAGACCGCACCATTAATAATAAGGAAATTGGCATACGAAGCTGCCAAGCGTCGGCCATTATCTAGAATGGGTTTTGGCCACGGTAATTCAAACAAGCGATAAGCTTGGCCATTACTTTGTTTGAACGCCGCCAATTCTTTTGCCATGTTTTGCAGTTCAACATAATGCGAATCTTCGGTGTCCTGGCAACCTTGGTAAATAATGGTGTCAGTAGATGCAAAACGGGCGAGGGTGTCGATATGGGCGTCGGTGTCATCACCTTCAAGATAACCATGATCGAGCCAGAGCGTACGCGATTGATGCAGTGTAGTTTCTAATGTCGTTGTAATTTCGGCTCGCGATAAATCCGGATGCCGCTCGTGCAGGCAATGCCAGGTGCTTAACAAGGTACCTTGACCATCGGTTTCAATGCCGCCGCCTTCCAAGGCAAATTCGATGCGTTGGTGTTTCGCATGACAAAAAACACCATGCTTGAATAAATTGCGAACGATCATATCGTCACGGCTGGCTTCAAACTTTCCACCCCAGGCAGTGAAGTGAAAATCGAGCAGACGAAATTGCTTGTCTTCGAGCAAACTAATCGGGCCGTAATCCCGCAGC
>JAYSXB010000121.1:0-11677 GCA_043717775.1 Arenimonas sp. | reverse complement strand
GGGCGACGAAGGCCCTGGGTTTTTATCGAAAGATGAGTAGGAAGGTCATAGATACGTCGCCCGCAAGCGGCCTCCTACGAAATAATCCAAGCACACTTTGTGCGATACCTCGGGCAACACGCACACCCTCTGCCTGCATTTGTTACAATAGCGCTTTGCAAATCTGATAGAACATCATGGAACTTAATCTTGTCCGCCAACGAATCAATGACCTGAAATCGCGTCTCGATTCGCTTCGGGGGTATCTTTGACTTTGATACCAAAGTCGAGCGTTTGGAAGAAGTAAGCCGCGAGCTTGAAAATCCGGCCATTTGGAATGAACCAGAACGCGCCCAAGCGCTCGGCAAAGAGCGTTCAACGCTTGAAAAAACTGTTAATCAAATTCGTGAAAATACCGATGGCTTGATTGATGCGAATGATTTGCTGGATATGGCCGAATCCGATAATGATGAAGATACCGCGAATGCGGTCATTGCCGATATCGAAAAAATAGGCGCCTTGGTGGATAAGCTCGAATTCCGTCGAATGTTTAGCGGCGATCTGGATTCGGCCAATTGCTTTGTCGATATTCAATCGGGCGCCGGCGGCACTGAAGCGCAGGATTGGTCGGAAATTTTATTGCGGATGTATTTGCGCTGGTGCGATTCACGCGGCTGGAAAACCGAGATTATGGAAGCCAGCGACGGCGATGTGGCAGGCATTAAAGGCGCCACCATTCGTGTCGAAGGCGAATACGCTTTCGGCTGGTTGAAAACCGAAATTGGCGTACATCGTTTAGTACGTAAATCACCGTTTGATTCCGATAATAAACGCCATACCTCATTCGCTTCGGTTTTTGTTAGCCCGGAGGTGGATGACACCATTGAAATCGATATCAACCCGGCCGATTTACGCACCGATGTTTATCGTTCGTCCGGCGCTGGTGGTCAGCACGTTAACAAAACCGAGTCAGCGGTTCGTATTACCCATATTCCGACTAATACTGTCGCTGCATGTCAGACCGGTCGCAGTCAGCATCAGAATCGCGATAATGCGATGAAAATGTTGAAAGCGAAGTTGTATGAGTTGGAAATGCAAAAGCGCAATGCCGAAAAAAATGCGCTTGAAGCCACCAAGTCCGATATTGGCTGGGGCAGTCAGATACGTAGTTATGTGTTGGATCAAAGTCGCATCAAAGATTTGCGCACTGGCGTTGAACGCACCGATACCCAAAAAGTATTGGACGGCGATTTGGATGGTTTTGTTGAGGCTAGCTTGAAGGCAGGTTTGGTTGCTGGTGCTGCACGCGTGGGTTAATGGGTAGGGTGGGGTCGAAAAATGCTCCTGCATTTTCGACACTTCCGCCATCCATGGCGGTCGCACTCCCACCTAAGTTAATCGTGGCGAGGAATGGTGGGCGGTGCCCACCCTACGTTTTATTTTTTTCGAGATGCAAATATGACTGACGAAACACTGCCCGTTGACGAAAACCAATTAATTGCCGAACGTCGTAGCAAGCTTAATGCTATTCGGGAGCAGGGTGTTGCGTTTCCAAATGATTTCCGCCGCGCCGATTATGCCGGTGATTTGCAGGAAGAGTTTGCCGATAAAGATCAATGGACTGCCGAAGCACTTGCTGCCACTGAGCGTAGTATTCAAATTGCCGGGCGCATGGTGCTCAAGCGCGACATGGGTAAAGCCAGCTTTGCTACCATCCAGGATATGACCGGCCGCATGCAATTGTATTTGCAGGCCAGCACGCTGGAGCAAAGTTATGATGCTTTCAAGTCTTGGGATATTGGTGACATTATTGCGGTCGAAGGTTCCTTGATGCGGACCAAAACCGGTGAGCTTTCCATTAAAGCCACAGCGATTAAATTACTGACCAAATCTTTGCGACCATTGCCCGATAAATTCCATGGCTTATCGGATGTCGAGCAGCGCTATCGTCAGCGCTATGTGGATCTAATTGTTAACCCTGAAGCACGCGATGTTTTCGTGAAGCGTTCAAAAATAATCTCGGCAATGCGTGGCTGGCTGGATGCAAGGCGTTTTCTGGAGGTAGAGACTCCGATGATGCACTATATTCCAGGTGGCGCAGCGGCTAAACCTTTTATGACGCATCACAATGCTCTTGGTCTGGATTTATATTTACGAGTTGCACCTGAGCTTTACCTAAAAAGGTTGACCGTCGGCGGCATGGAACGCATTTACGAAATTAATCGTAACTTCCGTAATGAGGGTGTTAGCACGCGTCACAATCCAGAATTCACTATGCTGGAATTGTATGAAGCCTATGCGACCTACAGCGAAATTATGGATCTGACCGAAGGCGTGATTCGCGATATTGCCAAACAAGTGCTCGGTACCACCGAACTGGTTTGGGAAGAAAATAATATTGATGTCGGCCCGGCCTTTCGTCGCTGGTCAATGATTGATGCAGTGCTAGAACACAACCCTGAAATCAAACGCGAAGAACTGCGTAATATTGAAGTGATGAAGCAACATTGCCAACGTCTGGGTATCAAGCTGAAAAAAGGCTATGGCTGGGGAAAAATTTTATTGGAGGTTTTCGAGAAAACCGTAGAGCACACTTTAATTCAACCGACCTTTATTACCGATCATCCGGTTGAAGTGAGTCCGTTGGCGCGTGCCAATGATCATGATGCAGAATTGACTGACCGCTTCGAGTTATTTATCAATGGCAAAGAAATTGCCAATGGTTTCTCTGAGTTGAATGATGCCGAAGACCAGGCTGCCCGCTTCCAAGCGCAGGTAGCAGCCAAAGACGAAGGCGATGACGAGGCCATGCATTTCGACGCCGACTATATCCGCGCCTTGGAGATAGGATTGCCGCCCACAGGTGGTCTTGGTATCGGTATCGACCGATTGGTAATGCTGCTGACCAATTCAGCCTCAATACGCGATGTCTTGTTATTCCCGTATATGCGTCCGCAAGCGCACTAAAATATGATCAATATCAAAGACTTAAATAGGGCTTTTCATGTGTGCCATGACCAGCGTATGCTGAGTCCATGAAAGAGCAAATAACGCAAGCCATCATGGAGTTTTTATGCACGTGATGATCGTCGATGACACCGCCTCGCAGCGGACCTTGGTGCGCAGTATCGTAAAAGATATTAGTGAAGCCATTAAAGTCTCGGATGTTGCCGACCCGGTCCAGGCTTTACTGTTATCGCAAAAAGATCCACCGGACATGCTGATTCTGGATTACCGCATGCCAAAAATGGATGGCTTGGAATTCGTCCGTCGATTCCGCAGGCCCTTATCCCAACGCGACATCCCGGTTATTTTTATTTCAGTGGTCGATGATGCCTCTGTTCGTGAAGCGGCATTGAGTGCCGGTGTTATCGATTACATTGTCAAACCAATTCAGCCGCTGGATTTTAAAGCCAAACTGAAAAGTTTGATTGAAATGCGCCAGCATCAGGTATCCCAAAAAAATCGCAGTTATTTGCTGGAGCACCAGCTCAACACGGCACTGCGTGATATTGAATACCGCGAACGCGAATTATTTTTGCGGATGGCGAAATTGATCGAAATGCGTGAGGTGAATCCACTGGTTCACTCCGAAGTACTTTCTTCGTATGCGGTTTCGCTGGCCGAGGCTCTGGGTTTAGCGGAAGACGAAGTTCGAAATATTGCCAATGCCATTTTGCTGCATGACATTGGAAATGTGGCCATTCCAGATGCCATTCTCAATAAGCCCGAAACCTTGAACAAACAAGAGCGCAGTGTCATGCAATCCCATACCGTGCATGGTCATAGCGTATTGCAAGGCAGTCGCAATTTACTGTTCCAGATGGCTGCCGATATTGCGCTTAGCCACCACGAACACTGGGACGGCACCGGTTATCCACAAGGCTTAAGCGGGATCGAAATTCCGGTAGCGGCCAGAATTGCAGCGGTCGCCGATATGCTTGATGCTTTGACTAGCCCACGTGCTTACCGTCCTGCCTATGGTTTCAATGAGTCGCTTGCGATTGTGCAGGCAGCTGCCGGAATAAAGCTCGATCCGAGCATTGTCAATTTAATGATGGCACGCAAGTCGGATTTATTGGCGATCTACAATGCAGTTCAAGATTTAAAGCCTAAGGCACATTAAGTCTGAGTCCCCGGCATGTTTGCTCTATTCCATACTTTAAAGAAACTGTTCGCTAAGAGACCCGATAGCGAACATGAGCAGGCGATGGTTCGACTGGGTATTGCTGCACTTATCTTGGCGTATTTACTGGTCCTGCACTTACAAAGCGGCGATGAAAGCGGCCGCAGTAATTTTGAAATTTATGTAATCTTGGTAGAGAGCATCGTAGGTTTTTTCCTGCTGTTTGCGATTATTCTTCAGCCTGGCGTTTCACATGTGCGCCGTTGTATTGGCATGCTGGCCGATTACCTGACCTTGGCACTATTCCTGAGTATCAAAGGTGAAACACTCTCACCGCTCTATGTTGTATTGCTCTGGGTGACTATTGGTAACGGCCTGCGTTATGGCTCTGTTTATCTTTTTGCCGCGACGGGTCTGTCGCTGGTAGCGTTTAGTTATGCGGTGGCGGTTGATCCGTTTTGGCGAGCGATCCCACATCTTAGTGTCGGTCTTTGGATTGCCTTGGTTGCCATTCCGGTTTACCTGATTCCTTTACTGAAAAATCTGCATGCCGCCATTGATAGCGCCAAGCGCGCTAATGAAGCCAAAAGCCGTTTCCTTGCCACCATGAGCCATGAGTTCCGATCTCCGCTCAATGGCATCATTGGTATGGCAGATTTAATGAATCGCAGTAAATTAAATGATGAGCAAAAAGAATCAGCCGAAATTATTTTGATCTCGGCGCAAAGTCTATTGCTGCTGGTCGATGATGTACTGGATATTTCCGCAATTGAAGCCGGAAAGCTTAGCCGCAATGATGTTGATTTTAGCTTGAGGGAATTACTGGCCAGAATTCGTTCAATGATTCAGCCACACGTTGCCAATAAAAAATTGAATCTGGTTATTCAGTCGGCCGATGACGTTCCTGATAACTTGCATGGCGATTTAACGCATCTCACACAAATCTTGCTAAATCTGATGCACAACGCAGTCAAATTCACCGAGCAGGGTGAAGTGCGATTGCAGGTTATTCGCACCGCAAGTGGCATCGGACCAATTCCACTGAGGTTCTCGGTACGCGACACCGGCATTGGCATTCCAGTAGTCGATCAAAAAAGAATTTTTGATGCTTTTGAACAAGTCGAATCGGGTCTGACACGACGTTATAACGGCACTGGACTTGGTACTACAATTTCAAAAACACTGACCGAGTTGTTAGGCGGAAAGATTGGTCTTGAAGAAAACCTGGGTGGCGGTAGTCATTTCTGGGTCGATTTGGAATTAAGGGAAGCTACCAGTGCGGCTTATGCGCCGGCTGAGGGCAGGGCAGCCAATATCATTTCGCTTGATGATCCTTTTGTGCGTCATAAAGCACGCGTGCGGCCATTAATGGTTTTGCTTGCGGATGACCAGGCGACCAATCGTATTGTACTGACCCGCATGATGGAACGCGGTGGTCACAAAGTACTGTCGGTCGCCAGTGGTGAAGAGGCTCTGGATGCCTTTGCTGTGGGTGATATCGATCTGGTAATTTTAGATATGCATATGCCCGAGATGAGTGGC
The DNA here is from genome assembly GCA_043717775.1 of Arenimonas sp. Lineage (GTDB taxonomy): Bacteria > Pseudomonadota > Gammaproteobacteria > Xanthomonadales > Xanthomonadaceae > Arenimonas. The sequence goes on along the minus strand of JAYSXB010000121.1, from coordinate 6,030 downwards.
CTGGACGTATTGCGGCAAGCCCGCTTCATGCAGGCGGGTAAGCCACGGATTCCGTTCATTATCATCAGTGCCGATGCCACACCATACTCTATTCAAGAGGCGATGGAAGCGGGTGCGCATTCCTATCTGACCAAGCCGGTGGTTGCGCATCGTTTGCTCGATGCCATTGCCGAGACCCAGAAGGTCGAAAGCCGTGGCGATCAAGCGGCTGCCCGGCTGCCGTCTCCGATCTTGCCGAAGTATCGCGCATCGGTTTTGAATGATCTCGCGTCAATGCAATTAGGTAGCGATTTTCTGCAAGATTTCGTTGAACAATGCTTGCGTGATATTGGACAGTGTTTGAGCGATTTTCAGCAAAAATGTAAAGAATCAGATTGGGACGGTGCACGTGATGCGGCTCATGCCTTGAAAGGCATTGCCGACAATCTCGGGGCCGAATCGCTGTCCGAACAGTGCAAAAATTTTATGCGAGCCAGTAACGAAATGTGTAAACGAGACTGGCGTAAACAAAGCGCTGTGTTGGAAGCATTGATTATTCCGACCGCCAGTTTTGCCCGTGCCGAGGCCAAACGCCTCGGTGAAACCGCGAGTAAAACCGGAAGCCCTCACTCAGGTGATGAATAAATACCGGGCTCGCTTAATGCGAGGCCCGGCGTGTTTGGGCATTGATCAGACGCTCCATAGTTCTTAGTCCACGGTCATCCAAGCGCATCGCGGCATCGACCCACTCGGTCGTCACGGCAAGCAATTGATCAAGACTCACCGGCGCGCAGGCATTGCGAACGGTATTGAGCGATCGCATGGCGTTGCCCATCCTATTATATTTCTTGATCTGGTCATTGGCGGCTTGAATGCCGTCGCCTTTCTCAACCAGAATATCGACAATACCCATTCGGTATAGTTCTTCGGTATCGTAAATTTTTGCGTCCAGCATCATGCGTTCGGCTCGAGCAGGTGGCACGCGGCGGGTCAGGAAAGTATAGGCGCCCATGCCGGGAAATAAATCGAATAACACTTCCGGAAAGCCCATGCCGCAGTCTTTTTCGGCAATGATGGTATGGCAGCAAAGCGCAGCTTCAAAACCACCACCGAGCGCTTCGCCCTGAATAACGGCAATGCTATGCACGCGGTCTTCGTAAAGTCTTGAAAAGTTATAAGCGACTTCAACGCATAATTTTGCATAGCTCAATAATTGACCGCGATTACCTTGTTTGATCAATTTATGAAACAGATGTAAATCACCGCCCAAATTGAAGACATTAGTGTCGGATGCCAGTACCAAATGATGAATAGGGGCCTTGGGGTCATTATCGGAGGCCAGTCTTTGCCTTATGTGCTCCTGGCTTTGTTTCAAGCCATTGAGTAAATCAATCGAAAAACAAGGGTGATAATTGCTGGTCGGTCCGGAATGCATAAAGCACCAGTCCGCATTTTGGCTTTGATGATTTTCGTGGCGCACGAAAGAAGGATGGTCATTGAGCTGTAGGCGTTCAAGAAGGGACATGGTGGACTCCGGCGTAAGTGAGGTAGGGGGGTAGAGCAAGGTTTAGGGCCCTTACTAAGGGGCAGCTCGACTATACACCCGCTATTTTTAGCCTGCACAACACCGACAAAACAATGCCCAGCGAACCGGGCATTATGTGACGTAGGTTTGATTTCGTCTTAATTGGCTTGCCTAGCTTACTTTGGGTGCGTCTCGCAACTCACGCCGCAGAATTTTACCTACATTGGTCTTGGGAAGCTCGGTCCGAAATTCGACAAAACGCGGCAGCTTGTAGCCAGTAAGGTTTTCTTTGCAAAAGGCCTTCACTTGCTCGGCTGTGAGTGATGGATCCTTCTTAACAATGACGACTTTGACCGCTTCACCGGATTTATCATCAGGAACACCGACCGCCGCGACTTCCAATACTTGCGGCATGGTGGCGATGACATCTTCAATTTCATTGGGATAGACATTAAAACCCGATACCAGAATCATGTCTTTCTTGCGATCAACAATATAGAAATAGCCGGCAGCATCCATTTTTGCGATATCGCCGGTATGCAGCCAGCCTTCACTATCGATTACTTGAGCTGTTTCTTCGGGACGTTGCCAATAACCGTCCATCACCTGTGGGCCACGAATACACAACTCGCCGGGTTCGCCCAAGGCTACCAGCTTGCCGTCATCATCCATCAAACAGGCATCGGTAGAGGGAATTGGCAGGCCAATGGCACCGTTATATTCAACCAGATCCAGCGGATTCATACAGGCAGCGGGTGAGGTTTCGGTCAAGCCATAGGCTTCCACTAAAGTAACGCCTGTCACTTTTTTCCAACGCTCGGCAACGGCGCGTTGCACAGCCATACCTCCACCTAATGACAGATGCATGGTTGAAAAATTAATGTCTTCAAAACCTTTGGTATTGAGCAAACCATTAAATAAAGTATTCACACCGGTGATAGCTGTGAACGGGATTTTTTTGAGCTCGGCGACAAAAGCAGGCATATCGCGCGGGTTGGTGATTAGATAATTCAATCCACCAAATTTCATGAATACCAGGCAGTTCGAGGTCAGTGCAAAAATGTGATAAAGCGGCAATGCGGTAATAATAATTTCTTTGCCAGGTTTTACATTGGTGCCAATCCAGGCCGAGGCTTGTTGCATATTCGCTACCAGATTGCGGTGTGTAAGCATCGCGCCCTTGGCAACTCCTGTAGTGCCGCCGGTGTATTGTAAAAAGGCAATATCGGAAGACCGAATGTCGATAGTAGGCAGCTGATGTTTTGCACCCGAGGCTAATGCATTATTAAATTTAACCGCACCAGGCAGGCTGTACTCGGGAATAGCTTTTTTAATATGCTTGAAAACAAAATTAATAATCGGCCCTTTCGGAAAACCCAGCATGTCACCCACACAGGTAGTAACGACTTGTTGAATGGCAGTGTCTTTCACGACATCGGCCACGGTGTGGGCAAACATTTCCATCACTACGATAACTTTGGCACCGGAATCGACCAGCTGGTGTTTTAATTCGCGAGCGGTGTACATCGGGTTGGTGTTGACCACCGTCAAACCGGCACGCAAAACTCCAAATATTGCGATAGGGTATTGAAGAATATTGGGCATCATCAAGGCAACGCGGTCGCCTTTTTTAAGCTTCAAATCATGCAATAGATAATTGGCAAACGCGGTGCTTAAACGATCGACGTCGGCATAGCTGATGGTTTTACCGAAATTGGCAAAGGCGGGGTTATCACTGTACTTATCGCAGGCATTCTTTAATACTGAGACGATCGAAGGAAACTCATCGACATTAATGGTAGCTGCAATGTTTTTTGGGTAACTTAACAACCACGGACGATCTTGACTCATGCGACCTCTCTCCCAGTATCTCATGTCATATTTTTGGCGCTCACCATACCCTGCGGTAGGCTTGCCTGATAATCCGATTGGAGCACACCCCCGATGTGCTGGCAAGCGAGCGGTTCGCCCGCTGAAGTCTTTATTGCTGCTGTTGTGCCTGGGTGTGGCCGCATGTTCAAAACCAGCCCCAGAACAGGCTTTGCGCGATAGTATCGGGCAACTCGAGCAAGCCGCGATTGCCAAAGATAGCAGTACTTTTTTTGAATATTTTGCCGAAGATTTTTCCGGTTCTGATGGACTCGATCGCGATAATTTTCGCCGTTATGTGCAATTAATTTGGTTGCAACATAAAGACATTGGCGTACAAATGGGTCCGCTGGATGTGAAGCTAATGGAAGACCGTGCGACGGTAAACTTCACCGTTGCACTAAGTGGCGGACAAGGGTTTATTCCGGACCAAGGGCAGATTTATCAGGTGCAAACCGGGTGGCGGCTGGAAGGCGATGATTGGCGTTTGATTTCGGCGACCTGGAAACCGGCGCTGTAGCCAGGGTCATGGCTTCACCTGACCCGGGTTATCCAAACTTGTCTTAACGCATCCAATTATTTCGAGACTTCAAAAAAATAAATTCTCACTGTTTTGTGAAATTTCCCGGGTCAGGTGTAGCCATGACCCGGGCTACTTACGCTGCTTTTTTACCAGCAAGCTGACGCAATACATAATGCAAAATACCACCGTGGCGGAAATATTCGATTTCCTTTGGCGTCAACAGCAACACTTGTGCGGTGAAATCAACCGTGCTGCCATCGGCACGCTTTGCCGACACATTGGCTACTTTGCCAGCGCCATCGTGCAAGCCGGTAATCGAGATTATCTCATCACCTTTCAGGCCGAGTGACTGTGCGTTCTGGCCATCATTAAATTGCAATGGCAATACGCCCATGCCGACCAGGTTGGAACGGTGAATACGCTCGAAACTCTCTGCAATCACGGCTTTAACGCCGAGCAGCATGGTGCCTTTGGCCGCCCAGTCGCGTGACGAACCGGTACCGTATTCTTTACCGGCCATTACTACCAACGGAATTTTGTCGGCGTGATATTGCACGGCGGCATCGTAAATTGCCAGTTTTTCTGCATTTGGGTAATGAATGGTATTGCCGCCTTCTTCGCCACCCAGCATCAAATTCTTGATACGGATATTGGCGAAGGTGCCGCGTACCATGACGTCATCATTACCACGACGCGAGCCGTAGGAATTAAAGTCGGTCGGTGCAACGCCGCGACCTTGCAAGTAGCGACCAGCCGGTGAGTTGGCCTTGATATTGCCAGCCGGTGAAATATGGTCGGTGGTAATCGAATCACCAAACAAACCAAGCACACGGGCGTCGTGAATATCGTCAATGGTGCCGACCGACATACTCATGCCGTCGAAATAGGGCGGATTTTTGATGTAGGTCGAATCAGCGCCCCAGTCATAGCTTTCGCCGTCGGGTGAAGCGATTTGATTCCAGCGTGAATCGCCTTTGAATACATCGGCATAGTTTTTCTTGAACATATCCGGGCCAATAGTCGCGATAATCGTGTCGCTGATTTCCTTGGTCGTCGGCCAGATATCTTTCAGGTAAACCGGATTACCGTTTTGATCGTTACCCAATGAATCTTGCGACAGATCAATATCCACCGTGCCGGCCAATGCATAAGCAACGACCAGCGGCGGTGATGCCAGATAATTCATCTTCACTTCCGGGTGAACGCGGCCTTCAAAGTTGCGGTTGCCCGACAACACTGAAGCCACTGCCAGATCATTATCGGCGATGCCTTTGGAAACTTCGTCTGGCAACGGACCGGAGTTGCCAATACAGGTCGTGCAGCCGTAACCCACGGTGAAAAAGCCGAGAGCTTCAAGGTCTGCCATCACACCGGCTTTCTTCAAATAATCGGTCACCACCAATGAACCCGGGCCGAGTGAGGTCTTTACCCATGGCGCAGATTTCAAGCCTTTCTTGACCGCATTGCGTGCCAATAAACCAGCACCGAGCATCACAGCAGGGTTGGAGGTGTTGGTGCAGGAAGTAATGGCAGCAATCACCACCGAGCCATCGCCCAGTTCGGCGTCTTGATCTTTGATGCGGATTTTCGATCTTGGTTTTGTGGCTAAATGCTCGGCTTGCGGCTGGTCGCCACCTTCGGCATCGAAGCGTTCAAGAGTTTCAGTGCGTGGTTTGCGATTGCTGATCATGCCCGCCAAATTGGTATTGAAGTTGGCTTTCATGTCAGTCAGTAACACTCGGTCTTGCGGACGTTTTGGGCCAGCCAGTGACGGCAGCACTTCACTCATATCCAAATGCAAGGTTGCGCTGTATTCCGCTTCTGCATCGGTACGCCACAAGCCCTGGGCCTTGGCATAAGCTTCAACCAGATTGATCAGGGTTTCTTCGCGGCCTGACAAACGCAGATAATTCAATGCTTCTTCATCAACCGGAAAAATACCGCAGGTTGCGCCATATTCCGGCGCCATATTGGCAATGGTGGCACGGTCAGCAAGCGGTAAATAATTCAAACCGTCGCCATAGAATTCTACGAATTTTCCGACCACACCCAAGCTACGCAGCATTTGGGTAACGGTCAAAACCAAATCGGTCGCGGTCGCGCCTTCAGGCAATTTGCCGGTTAATTTGAAGCC
>JAYSXB010000013.1:0-15869 GCA_043717775.1 Arenimonas sp. | reverse complement strand
AGGGCTCATTATCGGGGCAATACTGGTCAATCTTTACCACCGCCTGGACACTCATTGGTCTCGATGTCGGGTTTTATCTCCGAGTTTTATCGTCACGGGTATTAACGTGCTCTGTTGGCGAGGTAATACTGTCATTAGCTGGCACTGGGCATCATGCCACCGCTTGGCAAGCACGGCCATGAACGAGACAATAGCGCATTGTCCCCAGAGTGTTCGCCATGAAACCGATTTCGCTGACCCGTTTTTTGATCGAAGAACAGCACGCCGGTTTTATTAATGCCGATTTACGCTTATTGATTGAAGTGGTCGCCCGCGCTTGTAAAACCATTTCAACCGCGATTAGTAAAGGCGAGTTGGGCGGCGTTTTAGGCGATGCCGGCACCGGTAATATTCAAGGCGAAGCACAGAAAAAACTGGATGTCTTATCCAATGAAATTTTTCTGGAAGCCAATGAGTGGGGTGGCCACCTTGCAGGCTTGGCATCGGAAGAAATGGAACATTCGCATCCAATTCCCAACGCGTATCCCAAAGGTAATTATTTATTATTGTTTGATCCGCTCGATGGCAGCTCCAATATCGATGTGAATATTTCGGTCGGTACTATTTTTTCGGTATTAAGTTGCCCCGACGGCATTACCGAACCCAAAGACGAACATTTTTTGCAACCGGGCAACACGCAAGTGTGCGCGGGTTACACCACGTACGGGCCGAGTACGATTTTAGTCATCACGGTCGGTCGAGGCACGCACGGATTTACGCTGGACCGCGAGCAGGGCAGTTTTATGCTGACCAAACGCGATATGCAAATTCCGAAAGATACCAAAGAGTTTGCCGTGAATGTTTCCAACCAGCGTTTCTGGGAAGCGCCGATGCAAGCCTATGTTGGCGATATGCTGCAAGGCAAAGAAGGCAAGCGCGAGAAAGATTTCAATATGCGCTGGGTCGCTTCCATGGTGGCCGACGTGCATCGGATCATGACGCGCGGCGGTATTTTTTCGTATCCACTCGACAGCAAATGTCGCGCCCAAGGCGGTAAATTAAGATTAATGTATGAATCCAACCCGATGAGTTTTTTAGTCGAACAAGCCGGTGGCGCCGCCAGTACAGGGCGTATGCGAATGCTTGACGTGCAGCCGACCGGCTTGCATCAACGGGTGCCGGTTTTTATGGGCTCGAAAGCCGAAGTTGAAATAGCCGTGAAATATCATACCGATTTTGATGCTAAAAACGCCTGATGCAGCCGCATGATTTTATTGAGGTCTATCCCGAGGCTTTATCGAAAGAAGCCTGTGCCTTATTGATTAAACATTTTGAAGACAGCCGTGCGGCGGTACCTGGGCAAGTCGGCGGTGGTGTTGTGCCCGAGCTTAAAAACAGTCGCGATATTCAGATCACCAGAAAACCCGAATGGCGCGAAGCCGAAGCCAGTTTGAACGCAGCAATGTTCAAGGGTTTTATGCAGTACCTGCGGAAATATCCGCACACCCTGATTGCACCTTTAATGCTGCAAGTACAAGACGAAAAAACAGGAGATGTTCGGCGCCTAGCTGCCGAAGATTTTGCCGATATGTCGGTCAAACAGCTTGGCAATTTAGCCCGCGCCATGTTTCGTCCCGGCTCTATTAATTTGCAGCGCTACACCGCCAACGAAGGTGGTTATCCCTATTGGCATTGCGAGCTTTATCCGAAAGATGCACTTTGCGATACCTTGCATCGCGCCGTATTATGGACAATTTATTTGAACGAAGAATTTTCAGAAGGCGAAACCGAATTTTTATATCAGCAAAAAAAAATAAAACCGAAAACCGGTTCGCTTCTCATTGCCCCCACTGCATTTACCCATACCCATCGCGGTAACAAACCTCTTGATGGCGATAAATATATTGCGACCAGCTGGGTGTTATATCAGCGGGCTGAGGTTTTGTATCCGACATCGTAGCCCGGGTCAGGGCTCCATCTGACCCGGGATTCCACACCACCGCTAATAATTTAATTTTGAATTATTGTCCATCTGAACAATCTACTTGATCATCGGATTGATTTCCCCGGGTCGATGGAGCGCGACGCAGGCTACGGGGATTTTTAAACGCTCGCAGATTAATTTAGCTCCACCTCTTATCCATATTGAGAACATAATGAAGAAAATTACATTTACCTTACTCATCGCCTTTGCGATCAATGTCGCCTATGCCGATGCGCCGATGCCATCGGCTGAAAGCAGCCGTAATCCTACGGTGGCTAAGGCGACTATTGGTGCTCCCAAACCTTTGCTCTGGAAAGTCAGCGATGCCAATAACAGCCTGTATTTACTAGGCTCGTTCCATATGTTGAAAGAAACCGATTATCCGCTGGCAAAAAGTACCGACCTGGCTTTTGATGATGCCGAGCAACTGGTTTTTGAATTATCGCCCGAGGAAATGAATAACCCGGCGCTCGGTCAAAAGATGGCACAGGCGGCTACACGTACTGATGGTAAAACGCTACAGCAAAGTTTATTGCCCGAGACCTGGAAAAAATTTGAAGCTTATGCAACAAAGAATAATTTACCGATTGCCAATTTTCAGGCTTTTGAACCTTGGTTTGTCGGTTTGATTTTAAATGTCACCGAAATGCAGAAGATTGGTTTGAACCCTGCTTTGGGATTAGATAAATACTTCATGGACCGCGCAGCCAATGCCGGTAAACCGGCAAAAGGCTTGGAAACCGGCGACTCGCAGATCGCCATTTTTGATGGCATGAGTGCGAAGCAGCAAGAACAATTTCTCGATGATGCATTGAACGAATCGGCTGAGATGAAAGCCAAGATCGAAGAACTGCACAGTACCTGGCGCAATGCAGACGACAAAACCTTATTTAATAAAATGGCTGCTGAAATGCGCAAGGAATATCCCGAGCTTTATGAAAGCATTAATCCTGCCCGTAATAAAATCTGGCTACCCAAACTTGAAGCTTTGTTGAAAGACAATGACAAGGACGATGTGCTGATTGTGGTGGGTGCTCTACATCTAATCGGTGATGATGGCGTCGTTAAACTACTGAAAGATAAAGGCTATAAAGTTGAGCGTATGAAATAATTTTTTGGCCTTTAATAATCTACAGCAATAAAGCCTGCGAACGAATCATTCGCAGGCTTTTTTATTTACGCTAATGGAATATTGTCTTGCTTTGGCTAAATAGCAATCCCCACTTCCGTCGGTGCTAGCTCTCTGCCATGATAGCCTTGGCGATGACTACTTCCAGGCATAAATTCAATGCAGCTTTGGCAACAACTCAATCACTGGTTTCCACATCTGTGGTTTGTACTTTCCTCTCTTTGGCTGGTGTATATCATTTTGCTAAGTGCCTGGATTGTGCTGCAAAAGCGCGAGGCTGCGGCAACACTAAGCTGGTTATTTTCATTAGCATTTTTACCGGTAGTCGGTTTCTTGATTTATCACTTTCTTGGACCACAACGCATTAGGCGGCAGCAATCAAAACGATTGCGATCTAAGTCTTTATTAGGCAAACAATCCCGGTCCGACTCACATGATCATCCGCAATCTGCACTTTCGATACTTGCCGAAGCCAGTAGCGGCTTCGCCGCCAGCAGTGCTCAATCTGCAAATCTATTACCCCGTGGAACCGATTGTTTTACCGCAATATTGAAAGCCATTGGCGAGGCCAAAAAACATATTCATCTGGAATATTATATTTTTGCGCCCGACATTACCGGCACACAATTTCGTGATGCCTTGATTGAGCGAGCCAAGGCAGGCATTAAAGTCCGCTTGTTACTGGATGCGGTTGGTTCGGCAAGTATTGGCGATAAGTTTCTCAAGCCTTTGATCGATGCAGGAGCGGAGGTCGCTTTTTTTCATAGAACCCGTATTCGTTGGCGGCTTTTATGGAAACCGAAAATCAATTTGCGTTCGCATCGAAAAATTGTCGTGATCGATGGTCTGCTTGGTTTTACCGGTGGCATCAATATTACCGATGATGAAAACGGTGCCGTCAATAAAACCCCGTATCGGGATTTACATATTGCCGTCACCGGCGACGTGGTGCGTTGGCTACAGCTCGCCTTTCTGGAAGATTGGGTTTATGCCGGCAAGCACTTACCCAATGAATCGGAATTATTTACTCCGCAAGCACAGGCAAAAATCAAAGCCCAAATCATACCTGCCGGGCCCGACTCGGCTTGGGAGTCTATTCATCGTGCGAAGGTTTTTGCGATAACACACGCGCAAAAACGGGTCTGGCTGGCAACGCCTTATTTTGTGCCGAGCGAGTCTGCCCGTATGGCGATTGTGTCGGCCGCTTTGCGTGGCTTGGATGTACATTTAATTGTGCCTGAGAAAAGCGATTCGAGAGTCGTTGATGCTGCCGCACGCTCTTATTTTGGTGAAATGCTCGCCGCCGGGGTTCAGATTCACTCTTGCCCCTACATGCTCCATACCAAGGCTTTATTGGTCGATGATGAGACCCTGATTTTGGGTAGTGCCAATTTTGATAACCGCAGCTTCCGGCTGAATTTCGAGCTCTGCATCTTGCTCGAAGATACCGATTTGGCGCTAGCCTTAAGCCAGGTCTTGCTCGAAGACATAAACAATAGCCAGAAAATCATTAAACTCAAATCTCAAACCTTGTTAAACCGTCTTGCCGAGGCCTCCGCGCGGCTACTGTCGCCGATGCTCTAGGCTGGCTTTAGTTCAGCTTTATTTTGGGGTGTAAACCGGCGCAAGCCTGCGTTAAACTGGTCGAAATTTCATCGGACTGCCATCATGCCTTGGATCTTTTTACTACTTGCCGTTGGCTGTTTTGCATTAGCCATTATGGCCAACCTGCCTTTTTTGCTGATCGTTATTTTATTATTGGCAGCCCTGGGTTTTTTATTGGCTGCAGTGATGAATATTCTTGCAGCAAGACTCGAAAGTAGCCGACGCGACGATAGTAAAATTATCAGCCCGGAAGAATTACGCATGATGCGAGAACAAGCTGCTGCTCGCAAAAGTGCTGAAACTACAGAACACAATGCTCAGTAGCAGTTGCTGCTAATCATTATCGCTCTCTACTCGATTTCGCCCTGCGCGCTTCGCGCGATACAAGGCTGCATCGGCACGGCGTAATAAACTGCTTTGCTCGACCTGTATGCTTGGCACAAATCCGGCAACACCGATGCTTACCGTCACGTTTTTATTTTGATCGGCCATTATTTTGCGAATATGGTCCGCGCGTCGAACGGCCTCATCCAAATTGATGCCCGGTAATAACAAAGCGAATTCTTCGCCACCAAATCTTGCCAATAATTCGCGTTTGGGGTCATGTTCTTTTTTGAGTGTCTGGGCTATTTCTCGCAGTAATACATCGCCCTCAAGATGACCGTGCTTATCGTTGAACTGTTTGAAATGATCCACATCAATCATCAAAGCTGATAATGGCCTGCGTTGATCAAGACAGCGGAACCACTCGCGTTGCAAGCCGTGTTCCAGTGCGCGGCGATTGGCAACGCCGGTCAGAGAATCTTCAATTACCAACTCGGATAGCCGTTGATTTAAAGATTCCAATTCCGTTGTTCGTTCACTGATTCGTTTTTCCAGCTTGATATTGTCTTCACGATATTTTGCTACCCGGCCCCTGATAAACCAATAAGTTAATAGGCAAATAATAACAACGCCGCCGAGTAATACTAAAAACCGAACCCATAATATTTCATACCAATGCGGTAGTACGGTATAGCGATAGGTGATGGTTTCAGCGGTACGGCCGGTCTGGGTTCTTGCTTGTAGCTCAAAGGCATAATCACCCGGTGCTTGCGCGCGAATAAAAAGGTCCCGGTCAGTCCAGGCACTCCACTCGGTGGAAAGTTGTAGTAGGCGATATCGATATTCAACGACGCTTTCTAAACTCACCATTGAAAAACGCATTTTTAGATTATGACCTGCCGGTACTTTAACCGCGTGCGTCTGCGAGTCTGTCGGTAGATTTATGCTGGTATTGTTTTCGGCATTCATTGCCGTCACATATTCAAAGCGCAATATTAACGGTTCCGGTGTGGTGCTGTTTTCTTTTTCGTTGTATTGCAATATGCCACTCCAGGTGGACATGCGCACAACACCGTCACGATTCAAACGCACAATGCCGTAGCCCGCTGCGCTGCTAAGCGCCATTCGTAACGGTTGCCATTCGGTTTTTGCTGTAGGTCGAAACCACATTTCTCGCGACGTGTAGGCATAAGCCCCCATCGCTGTTTCGGTGACGGTCAGCTCATTGGTGCGCGACACCAAGGTGAACGGCGGCGCTATCTCCGCGTTAAATTTTTTGCCGTCATAGATATAACCTTTGTCGGCTATGATCACATGCACTTTTCCATCAAGCCGAAACACATGTTGGGCTGCATCTTTTTCCAGTAACAAGCCATCGCTTTTGCCGAATTCTTTTTTATCAACTATCTCAAAACTATTCGTATCAAAATGCCATCGCTGTGGCCCAGCATAATTATTACTAAACCAAATTTCACCCGGCGCGGTTTCTATCACAGTATCTATACCGGCATCCGCCAGGGCTATATTTTTTTTGATTTGCCATTTGCCATTGATAATTTTCAGTACCAATAAACTCCGATCTGCCAACGCGTAAATAAGATTTGGATCAAAGCGTGATTTCTCAAAGGTGTGGACCGCTTGCGTTTGATCGTCCAGTAATTTACGTGGCGTCGTTGCACCTGGGTCTAACACGAGTAGCCCTTGGCGATGGCCAATCAACAAACCAGCGTCACTACTATTGAAGACATAGGCTTCGTAATCGACCCATGGCTTGGCCTCATAATGGCTCGTACCATCTGGCTGAGAAACAATCCTTGCTATTCCACCAGAACTGGCAATCCACAGAGCGTTTTCATGCCACTCAAAATCACTGACAACGCCTTGCACGCCTTGGTGTGCGTCCAAAAATGACCAGGGCGAGGGCGTTGCCAAGCGCAACAAATCCCCTTCGGTCGCTACCCACAAACCGCCTTCGTTATCGACGCTCATCGCGGAAACTGCAAAACTTCCCAGCTTTATACGCTCTAACACCCTGAAGTCTTGGCCAAAACGAAATAACTCGCCCAAGCGGGTGCCAACAATAAAACTCCCGTCGGCCAAGACTAATACTTCATAACTTTGGCTATTGGCAAGCTCGTTGCCAGCCTTATTTGCCAAGGGTTTAATGCCGCTTTCGTCGGCACGATAAAAACCATTGTCAGATACCAATAGACGCCAGCTACCTTTATCAATTATCCCGGCCAATGGCAGCTTACTGAAGACTTCGCCACCGGGTTCTAGTTCAAACTTTCCATTGACTAGCTTGCAGAAGCCTTGGCCATCAACGCGGGCATAGATGGTATTTTTTTGCGTGAATACACTACGCAGATCGATCGACATCGGCCAATGCTGGACGGTTTTTCTATCGTAACTAATGAAAAAAAGTGTTTCTTCGGCCCGAAAATAAACGCCCTGCGCGGTACTCACAACCTCCCAAACAATTCCTATATGCTGCTGTTTTTCGGGAAGTCCGGTTAGGGTGACTAGCTCTTGGTAATTTATTTTCCCGTCTTTATCGGCAATCAGGACACCAAAACTGTCATAGCTGGCAACATAAATTTTATTGTCTTGTGCCCGAACAAGATCGCGAGCGACTTGTTTTCCCGGTAATTCAATCAGCTCCCAACTGCTACCATCAAATTTTAAAATGCCTTCGGAATTGCCGACAAATAAACGACCGCTCGTGTCGGTAGTAATGCTGAAGTGTTGCGGATTGGCATTGAAGTCTTTTGCGGTATAGCGCTGCATTAACGGCGAACCATGCAGCTTTATTGTTTGTGCCGATACGAGAGGGCTCTGGCATAAAGACAGGCTGGCTAATAGAATAAAAATAAAATAACGGCAAAATTTATTCATGATAGTTTGTCGTTATGATGCTTTTCTCATTGGCGGGCGGCGTGGTATTCAATCATACTCCGTTGTTCAGAACAGACTGGATTATTTCATGACACTGCTCAGTGTGAATGTTAACAAGGTCGCGGTTTTACGTAACTCTCGTGGCGCTGCGTTACCGTCCGTGCTTGATGCCGCGCAAGTAGCGATAGCGGCGGGTGCCGGTGGTATCACCGTACACCCGCGTCCTGATCAACGACATATCCTTCCTTCGGATGTACGTGATTTGGCGAAGTGGCTGGCCAATAAAGTGGAATTTAATATTGAAGGCAATCCCTTTGCACCCGCGCGCGGTGAATACCCGGGCTTATTGTCTTTGGTGCAGGAAACGCGACCAACGCAAGTTACTCTAGTACCCGATGCCGACGGTCAAATTACCTCCGACCATGGTTTTAATCTTACGCAAGATACCGAGCGCCTGCGTTCGGTTATTACTGCTTTAAAACCCTATTGCGATCGCATTAGTTTATTCGTCGATCAAGATGTCAAAAATTTATCGCTGGTAAAAGAACTCGGTGCCCGACGCATCGAAATTTATACCGGCCCTTTTGCCGAGAGCTTTGAAACTGGCAATGCTCAAGATGATTTAACTGCCTGTTTTGGCACTGCCCAACAAGCCGAAGCACTTGGACTGGGTGTGAATGCAGGACACGATTTAAATCAAAAAAATCTTCTGCCTTTTCTGGCTGCTCTACCGATGACACGAGAAGTATCGATCGGCCATGCCTTGTTCAATGACGCTTTGTACGATGGCTTATATGCCACCGTACAAAACTATCTTCGCGTCATATCAAGCCAGCATTAATTTGTTGCTAAACTGAGATTTTCAATGCCGGCATTATTTGCAATCGCCATCACTTCGGTAAAACTTTGATAGCTAGCTTCAGGCTCACCAAAAACCTGGACCTCGTATTTATTGTCTGACTTGATCGCTTGCATAAGATGCTGCTTCAAGTCGGCTGGACTAATAATTTGACCATCCAGCTGATAAGTGTCGCCTGCCTGCACTATAAGTCTATGTGGCTCGGATTTTTGGCCGATAGGTGCTGGCGCAATGGTTTGGCTGATGGTTTGCGTAATCGCCGGTGTGACCAACATAAAGATGACTAATAAAACCAACATTACATCGACCAAGGGCGTGACATTAATTTCCGCCATCATGTTTGCCTGCGATGTTCTTTGCATAAGCCACTCCTTGCGTTGGGTGTGACTTATAATTACGCCTAGTTTTTGTTTTTGGCAAATAAAAAAACGCCACCTATAAGGTGGCGTTGCTACAAATATGTTTAGGCTTCAAATCACTGATTAACCGCCGGCTTTTACAAACCCGATTTTTTTCAGATCTGCATTCTTGGCGCGAGCAAGCACTTTTGCCAAGACTTCGTACTCGGCCTCTGGATCAGTATCTATCTCCAGCTTGCCTTGACGGTCAGGTTCTAATTCACTGACCGCATTGAACTGCGCTTCCAAAGCTCGCATATCAATCGGGGTGCCATTCATTTGTACGCCACCACTGGCATCAATATGGATCTTGATGGGGTCAGGTGGATTTACCGGTGGTGGTGGTGGATTAAGTGTTGGCTGCGGCAAATCGACTTGAATTTGATGCGACATCGGTGGTGCCGTCACCATAAAGATGATCAGTAATACCAACATCACATCCACTAAAGGTGTGACATTGATATCTGCCATTGGACCGCCACCGGAGCCTGATGAAAATGCCATTTTATATACTCCGCTTCAACGTTCACGTGTGGAAACAAAACCAACTCTGCGAACACCACGATTTTTTGCTGTGGTCGTTGCTTCTTCGATCAGTTTGTACTTGGTGTTTTTATCGGCACGAATATCGAGCTCGGGCTGCGGATCCATACCTATCATTTTATCAAGATTAGCTTCAAAAGCGTCTTGGTTAACTTTATTGTCACCCCAATAAATTTCACCATTGGCTTTTACAGTGATGCTGATGGGTGGCGTTACGACCTTCGGCTTCTCATTCAATGAGGCTTTAGGCAGTTCCACCTTTACCTTATGCGTCATCAAAGGTGCCGTGATCATGAAAATGATCAATAACACCAACATCACGTCCACGAGGGGCGTCACATTGATATCGGCCATTGGACCGCCGCTACCGGAATTTGAGCTAAATGCCATAAAGCTTCCTTATTTGCCTGCTTGCTCTGAATTAACGCTTATCACCACCGACGCGGGCGCCGGTTGCGAAGAAGTCATGCAGGTCATGGGCAAAGGTATCGAATTTTGCATAAGTGTTGCGGTTGCTGCGAGTAAAGAAGTTGTAAGCCAATACCGCTGGAATTGCCACAAACAGACCCATTGCGGTCATGATCAAGGCTTCACCCACGGGACCTGCCACGCTACCAATGTCTGCTTGGCCGGACGCGCCGATAGCAATCAGTGCACCGTAAATACCCCAAACCGTACCGAGCAAGCCCACGAACGGTGCGGTCGCACCAACGGTTGCCAGCCAAGTCATACCGTCTTCAAGACGGGCGCTCTCTTTGGTCACGACTTGACGCAGAGTGCGGTCAATAAATTCTGAGCGATTCAGCGATTCAGCTAAACGGTTACCTTCGCTGCGTTGGTGATGCGCTGCTGCTTGGGCGCATTCCAAGGCAATTTTGGAAAACGGTTCGTTGGCAGGCTGCTCTTCCATAAAGCGAATAGCGTCTTGTGGGTTACTTTCCCAGAAAGTCGCCATGACTTTATCAGCACGACTGGAAACAACGCGGCCTTTAATGAAGTTGACGGCCATGTAATAAAGCGAGCCCACAGACATGATCATAAGCGTAATAAACACGATCAGACCGACGTAATTATCGCCGTTCATGAAGGTGCCCCACATATGACTGAAGCCCATTTTATTGAAAGCTTCTGCGGTGTTATTGGCGCCGCCTGCAGCTGCGGCCGAGAGGGTGAGGATGTCCTGTAGCATAAGGATGACCTTTATCTTAGTGATTATTAGAGAGTGAAATTAACAGGAACGATAACATCGCCCCCAACATTCTGACCGTTTTTCATGCCGGGATTGAATTTCCATTTACGCACAGCGTCTATAGCGGCTCGATCCAGATTACGGTTCCGGCTTGATTTATCGACCACGACATTTAATACATTGCCATTGCCATCAATACTAACCCGTAAACGCACAGTGCCCGTTACGCCGTCACGAAGTTCTTGGGCCGGATACTTTGGCTTCAAGATTGAGTTGGCACTGATATCCTGAGCTGGGGCTACATCGTTAGGTATAGCGGTTTGCACGGTAGGTGGTGCCGGAGGCGGCGCTGCAACTGAGTTTGCGTTCGGGTCGTTATACACCACAGGTGGCTGTTCCGGCGGTGGCGGCAATGCCGTTGGCCGCGGCGTGTTGATTACCTGGGTAACGACAACTACTTTTTCTGGCGGCGGCGGTGGCGGCGGTGGCGGTGGCGGTGGTGGATCAGTGAAACTGACCGGCACCACTTGGTCTTCTTCCGCCGCTGGTGGCGGAGCCGAAACCGGCGCCATTAGCATCATAAAACCGGCCACGTGAAGCGCCATTGCAAACGCAACGCCACCAATTCTTGGCCAGCTTAATGCAGCTTTGTTATTTCTGTTGTTGGGATCCGTCATGCGGTGGCGGCTCTGTAATTATGTGTTCGCGACGCTTCCGCGCCATGACCCGCGACAACCATATCGCGGGAATCTCTAAGCTTATACCAAGATGCGGTTTTATCCAATCCCGCGTCTCTTCACACTGTGTGCTATTTGGCTTTACTTGATTGCCCTAAGCCTTTGTCGGCATTGGTCATCTGCGTTTTTGCCTCATTAGCATTTATTCCACCTTTGGCGATGGCATTTTTAGCACTTTCTTTACAAGCGGCCCACATTTCTTCTTGACATTGAACAATCGATAGATTCAGATAAGTAGTACCGTCTTTAGCAAGCGGAGCACCTTTAGACCAAGCAGCTATTGCTTTGTTCGTATCACCGCCGTAGTAATAGGCTTCTGCCAAAATATTGTAATTATTTGCTGTAGCCTTCAGAACTCCTTTGTCTAAGCCTTGCTGGACAACACTTGCCAAATCGGCCTCTTTGTTTTTCATGGCCGAGTAAATATTCATCGCTGTTAAATAATCTCGTTCTTCTACCAACTGCTGGTCTTTACGCAAGTCGGCTATAACATCGGCAGCCTCTTGAAATTGTTTTGCATCCCGATAAGTGATCGCTAGATTAACTCGCGTTACTCGATCATTGCCGCTTGCATTCGCAACTAGTTTCGTTAGTGCTGCCGCTTTTCCTAGTTGGCCTGTATCGGAATAAGCACGAGCTAGCATTTGTGTTACGGCCATATCGTTGGGATCGATAACATGCACTTTTTCCAAAACTGCAATAGCTTCATTTTCACGTTTTAAGCGATACAGTGCATTGCCTTTAACTGCAAGAATTTCTTTTTTCTCTGTTTTTGTTTCGTTTAAAAATTTGTTGGCTGTTTCAAAAGCATCTTGATAATCTTGATTGGCAAGATAGCGTTGCGCTAATTCAGACATAAACGCGAAATGCGTGTTGTTATCAAGGGTGTTGCTTGTGATCATTTCTTCCAATAACGGAATTGCTTCCATGTGATTATTAATATCTTTTTTTGAAACTGACATCAGCAATATGCGCTGTGCAGTTACCTTGTCATTGGCATTCGCGTTTGGATCTTGTCTGAGTTCACCAGCAATTTTTTTTGCCTCTACATCGTTGTCTTTTTGAAAAGCCGCAATCATTTGATTGCGCTTTTTTGCCAACGCGGGGCTACCTTTTTGGTCAGGTTCTACGCGTGTTGCTAATGGATACTTTGGCGCTAAATTCTCCGTAGTCTTGGTTTTTGTCTTTGCAGTTTCATCCAAGTCATAGGCTGCTTCGCCGGCAACACGATCTTTATAAGATTGGGCTTTTTCTTCTACCGAAAAAGAAGCAGCAGATAAAAGGCTCATAGCCAAACCAACGCCTATCGCCAAAACTAACGGATGCAAACGTTTCATCTAAACTCCCAAGAGCAAAAGCACTAATAAGGACGCTAAGGGTACGGGCCGCGGGCTTCAGACTCAAGCCTTTGTTCTTTTTCACATGCATTTAGGTCGTCGGCCAGCCTTCAATGCAGCATTTCGATCTTTAATAAGTTCTGGTGCCTGCCTGGCCAATACTTCGATGCGCTGAGCGGAATTTGGGTGCGTAGACAAAAACTGCGGTGGCTGCGCTTTGTTGAGTGCGGTCATACGTTGCCACAGGACCACCGCTCCCATTGGGTCGTAACCGGCTCTCGCCATATATTTTTGGCCTTCGATATCGGCCTGCGTTTCTTGTTCACGCGAGTTCGGTAATAAATACGCACCTTGAGTCAATAAACCTGCACCCTGCGAAATCATTTGGGTGTTTTTTTCATTCGTGCGAGAGCCCACCACCGCCCCAAGCAAAGACAAACCCAATTGCGTTTTCAACTGGCGCTCAACGCGTTTTTTTGGATGTCGGTTTACCACATGGGCAATTTCATGGCCAACAACGGCGGCAAGTTCATCTTGCGATTTAACTAAATCAAACATGCCTGTATTGATGCCCACTTTACCGCCAGGCAGTGCAAATGCATTGGGTTCTGGGTCTTCAAATACTTGCACTTCCCACCCCTGTTGTCCGGGCATTGCGGGAAATTGGTCGATCAAAGAATTAACGATGCATTCCGAAACCATTCGCTTTTTAGGATCCTGACTCAGCTTGCCTTTGGCCTTCATATCTTCAAATGCTTTTGTGCCCATCTGGGCCATTTGCTGATCTGAAACCAACTGTAGCTTGGCATCTGCTGGTAAAGCTGATGTTAGTCCAAGGGCTAACAACATGAATCCAATAAACCTAGCTTGGTGCATTTTTTTCCTTTATGGCGATAACAAGGCTGGTGCGCGTTCATAACATCATCACACCGCGAAAGTTAGCTTGAGATGAACAAAGCCAGCATCGCAAAAATGTTATTACTGGCATGCGCCAACATCGCTGGCCATAACCGCCCGGTCTTTTGATAGACCCGGGCAAAAACCGCCCCCATCGCGCCATAAACCCCCAACATCAGCAACCACTTGGCAATGCCTTGGGTGGGTGCCGGTTCGTGCATTAAAGCAAACAACAGGCTGCTCACTGCATACCCGGTGATTGCGTAACCTGCGGCAGCAAAACGCGCGAACAATTGCTTACGAAAAAAAAGTTCTTCAAAAATGGGGGCGATTACCACTGCCAAGAGGGTAATAAGCATTGGCCACTGCTTATTTAGGTTTTCAAGCAAGGCCTGATTGCTAGGTTTTAACGCCATGCCGCTCGCGTTTAACAGGTAAGTGCTTGATACCGTGAACAAGAACAAGGCAAGGCCGCTACTGACCGCAAATAACACTAGGCGCATATTTGATGAGGGTGCTTGTTTTAATATCAATTTGCGCCCGCGCCATGCCGATAATACAAGTATTGCCAGATAAAGCGTTGGCATACTAATCAGCAGTAATGCCAGTGGGCCGGGTTGTGAATTTGGCATCTTGCCGTGGTGGGTGATCAGCTCGCTTATTGCCCAAAGAGCGCTGGCAAAAAACATGGCGATAAAAAAGAAAACGCCAACAAGTCCAACATCTAAAACCGCTGCGCCCAACACTTGAAAAATGCTGGGCGCTTGGTTTTTGATTGCATCTGTGTCGGCTAGATCCCACTCGTTGGAAAGCATCGCTTTAAATATCTAAATTGCCAACGCGCAGTGCATTGTCTTCAATAAATATTCGGCGTGGTTCAACGACATCGCCCATCAAAGTTGAAAATATTTGATCGGCGGCAACGGCATCTTCAATGCGAACTTTCAATAAGCGGCGGGTTTCCGGATTCACCGTGGTGTCCCACAATTGTTCCGGATTCATTTCACCCAGGCCTTTAAAGCGCTGGATGGTACGGCCTTTTTTCGCTTCATCAAGCAGCCAGTCTTGTGCTTGTTTAAAAGTACTGACAAGCTGTGATTTCCCGCCTCTCAGCACCGATGCACCGGCTTGTAACAGGCCGCTCAATTGTTGTGCGACTTCGGTCAGCAAACGTAATTCACCATGCACCAATTGCTGCACGGCAAGGGTTTGCGTATGGGTTAGTCCGTGATGACGCTTCTCGATTATCAGGGCGCCGCCCAGGCCTTCTTCCTGCGCAACTTGAATGCGAATGGAAAATTGTGGACGACCTAAACCGACATTATTAAGTTTGGTTTCCAGCGTTTGGCACCAAGGTTTCAAGGTGTCGGCATTCTGGAAATCTTCCACTTTCAGTGCCGGCATTTCGAGTATTTTTTCCAGTACCGCAGCATCAACACGATAAGCATGACGTTGAATAACTTCGTTGGCGGCGACGACTTCGAGCAATAGTTTTTCCAGCGCCATGCCCTTGATGGCCGGCTCGGATTCCGATGGCCGTAATTCGGCACCTTCGACAGCGTGATTGACCAAGTAGGCATTCAAAGCAGCATCGTCTTTGATGTATTGCTCGTTCTTGCCCTGCTTGATTTTGTACAGCGGCGGCAAGCCAATATAAATATGTCCGCGCTCGAGTAATTCCGGCATTTGACGATAGAAAAAGGTCAGTAACAAGGTACGAATATGCGAGCCATCAACGTCGGCATCGGTCATCAAAATAATGCGGTGATAACGTAATTTGTCCGGGTTGTATTCGTCTTTACCGATGCCACAACCTAGCGCGGTAATCAGGGTGCCGACTTCGGCCGAGGCCAGCATGCGATCAAAACGCGCACGTTCCACGTTCAGGATTTTGCCTTTCAAGGGCAAAATGGCCTGGGTTTTACGATTACGGCCCTGCTTGGCCGAACCACCGGCCGAATCACCTTCGACGATGAATAATTCGGATTTGGCC
>JAYSXB010000120.1:0-4539 GCA_043717775.1 Arenimonas sp. | reverse complement strand
TCTTTCCAATCAAAGGAATAGGCCCAGCGCATGGCCAATCCACTGGCGATTACTGCGATCAAAATAGCAATAACATCAAAACGCCGCCGTGATGCATTGAGGATATGTGTTTTAGGAAACTTCCAGTAACACCAGGTAAGAATCGCAAACCAAGGTGCGAATAGAATCAGTGCAAGATTAGCCATAGTTGTCATCGTAATTAATTAAGTAGGGTGGGCACCGCCCACCTTGAAGTTTGCACGCATGCCAACGGTGGGCGATGCCCACCCTACGGCTAGTCATTATTCATTTTCGAAATCACGCCTAGAAACCTATTTCGCATTGAAATACTTTCTTCACGAGACATTACTGTAGGTCCGGTACCCATAAATATTTTGTCATCCATCGGATCACGAAATTCGTAGCGAAACCCATTTTCTGCATAGACTGCTTCAAAGCCTTCGCTAAGCACAGCAAGCTCATTGCTATCTGATGAAAGAAGCATTAAATCCTTTTGCTTCGCTGCCATTCTAGGTGTTTCAAAAGGAATGCTAATAAAGAGCGTAGTTCCATCTGCATCCACTAGCTTGAAATAAAACTTCCCGTCATTTTCACGATATTGCTTGAACACCGGTAAAGCTTTTTTCAGCACGACTGCTTTATCTTTTGATGCAGCATCACCAAGATTCCTCAACCCCACCGCATAACGTAATTCCTTCATCAAGGGTGCAGCAATCGCGCGTGCTTTTTCAGCACCGGCCTGCAGTTGTTGTTCAATCAATTCCGGCTTGGCGATTAAGGCCTCGTATTTTTCACGCATGGGTGCCACTTCGGCATCAATGGTTTCAAGCAGCGCTTGTTTGGCTTCACCCCAGGACAAGCCATCAATCAATGACTGCCGAAACGATGCGCTTTGTGCGGTTGAAGAAAATGCCTGGTACAAAGTAAACAAATGCGAGTTGTCTGGATCTTTCGCTTCACCCGGGAGTTTTGAATCGGTCACGATGCCGGCGATCAATTTTTTCAGTTCCGGTTTGCTGGCGAACAAGGGAATAGTGTTGTCATAACTTTTGCTCATCTTGCGACCATCAAGCCCGGGCAAAGTGGCGACTGATTCTTCGATAACGGCTTCGGGTAAAACTAAATGCTCGCCGTAGGAATGATTAAAACGCGCGGCAAAATCACGCGCCATTTCAATGTGCTGAATCTGGTCGCGACCGACCGGTACTTTGTTGGCGCCAAACAATACGATGTCGGCGGCCATCAACACCGGGTACATAAACAAGCCTACAGTAACACCGGCGTCTTCGTCTTCCTGCTTTGCAGTGTTGATATCCACGGCAGCTTTGTAGGCATGTGCACGATTGAGCAAACCCTTGCCGGCAACGCAGGTAAGCAACCAGGTCAGTTCCGGAATTTGTGGAATATCGGACTGCCGATAAAACCAGACTTTGTCGGGATTCAAACCTGCGGCCAACCAGGTTGCAGCAATTTCCAAAGTAGAACGCTGTACACGGGCTGGATCGGCGGTTTTTATCAAAGAATGATAATCGGCCAGAAAATAAAAACTTTCGATATCAGGCTTCAGGCTGGCAGCAATGGCCGGTCGAATGGCGCCCGCGTAATTACCCAAATGCGGGGTGCCCGAGGTGGTGATTCCAGTAAGAACGCGAGTTGGCATAAAGACTTAAATAAACCTTGATTAAACATGGTTAGTTTAACCGGTAACCGCCTAACCCCGCATTCAACATTGGTGCGTTTAGATGGGCACACAACAAAGGAGCACCTGTATGAAACGCCTGTTATCCGCCCTAGTCGCCATGACTGCCCTGTTTGCTCTGCCTGCATGTTCAAGAGCAAACGAGCGCTTGGTCGATGTTCAAATCCGCGATATGGATAGCTACAGCACGCTGGAAAGCTATTTCGACCGCAACCAGACCTATGTCGCAGGCAGCCCCGGCCATCGCTATGCAGTGGTACTGCAAAACCAGACCGGCCAACGCGTGCTGGCGGTGCTTTCAGTCGACGGTGTGAATGCGATTAGTGGCCAAACTGCTGGCGCTTCACAAACCGGCTACGTGCTTGCGCCTTACCAACGTATGGAAGTGCGCGGCTGGCGCAAGAGTATGCAGGACGTTGCCCAGTTCCGCTTTACTGATCTGCCCGATAGCTATGCCGCGCGTACCGGCCGACCGGACAATGTTGGCGTCATTGGAGTCGCGGTATTTCGTGAGCGGGTTTATCAAACTTATAATAATTATGAAGAAGACGATGGCTACAGCGATGATCGCTACAGAGAAAAATCTAGCGCACGCCGTCAAGCCGGAGCTGCTGCCGATGCTGCGGCACCGGCAGCAAAATCGCAGCACTCACTGGCCGAATCAGAATCCCGCCAAGAACTTGGCACTGGTCATGGTGAACGTCGTTACGACCCTGCCCGCTCCACCACTTTCGAGCGTGAAAGCACTTACCCCAACCAGGTGAGCAAGGTGTTTTACGATTCTTATGAAGCCTTGGTTGATCGCGGCATTATTCGTGACTATCGCAGCCGTAATCGCAACAATCGTCCCGATGCTTTCCCGATTGGTTTTGTGCCCGACCCTTACGGCAACTAAGTTAGTTGCGCTGAAAAAAGCCGCTCGTAAGAGCGGCTTTTGATTACCAATCTTCAAATAATCCTGCCATTGGCAAAGCTTTTCATTAGAGAAAAAATCAAAAACTGTCACCCCGTTGGAAAACGGGGCCCAGAAGCTTAGTTCGTAGCAGGTTGTTGACTCTGACTTGTAGTGGCTTCTGGGTCCCGACTTTCGTCGGGGAGACGATGCTCCAGGCTTTTAAATTCACTCGATGAATCGATGGTTTAATTCGGATTATTTAATGGAATAGCTATACTCAAGCAAGCTCTGATCGAGTGTCGTTCCCGCGCAGTCGGTAGTCCTGAAAGCTTTAAGTCACTGGGTTCCCGCCTAAGCGGGAATGACAGTTTTACGATTAGTCAGAGCATCCTCAAGTAATTATTTTGCAGGTTTATTAAGGTTTTTTTTAGCGGCCACTTGTGTTTCTTTCTTGATTTCTTTCGCAGCTACTTTCTTGGTCGCTACCGTTTTACTGGCGGCCTTTTTAGTTGATGCTTTTGAGGGCAATTTCTTTTTATTGGTTTTTACTTTTTTCAACATTTCGTCGGCAAGCAGAACATCCTGCGAAATCAAACCGGCTGCCTTGGCAATCGCGATTTTGGCTTCAACTTCGTTTTCATTGGGGTCGGCCAATAATAATTCGCGAATCGCTTCACGAATTGCCTTCGCCGCATCACGCTGCAATTTGACATCTGAACCTTTTTTTACAAGGCCCAGAATCGCATCAACAACGGGTTTTATAAAAACAGCTTCAATCGGCATCGGCATTCACCTGAATCAATAAGGTTTATTTTTTTTCACCGGCTTTCTCAATTTTATCGCCCACTTTCTTTACGTCTTTGCCAACACCTTTTACGGTGTTACAGGCGCTTAAGGTAAATACGGATGCAATAATCATGGCCAGCAAAACAAGTTTTGTCGTTTTCATGGAGATTTCCTCGTTGGTGAAACTGTAGTGTAAGGGAGTCGCAAAAGCTGCGAAAGCCCGACAAGCAAAGCGTTCACCCTGATCTCCACCAGTGCTACACGTCAGCTGAGCAACAGCCAGCTAATCCCGCATCAAGGTTGATTTACCGAACAGGCTTTCAACCAAATCGACCGCCAATTGTGCGGTTTTATTATGATCATCAAAGGCCGGATTTAATTCCATGATATCCAGCGAACCAATGGTCACCTTGTCAGCAATCATTTCCATGACCAATTGCGCCTCGCGATAATTCGGGCCGCCGGGTACGGTAGTACCAACGCCCGGAGCAATGGCCGGGTCAAGAAAATCAACATCAAAACTCACATGCACATGGGTGTTGTCATCGATATCTTCCAACGCTTCTTCCATTGCACGCCGGATACCAATTTCATCGATATAACGCATATCGTAAATATCGAGGCCGTATTCCTTCACCAGTTTCTTTTCCCCGGCATCAACCGAGCGAATACCAATTTGGCGAATATCTTCGGCATTCATCGCAGGACTAAAACCACCTAGATGCGTCAATGCTTGCGGTCCCAAACCACACAAGCAGGAGACCGGCATGCCGTGAATATTTCCAGAAGGCGTGACTTCATGCGTATTAAAATCGGCATGAGCATCCAACCAAATTACCCGCAATTTTTTTCCCTGTGCGCGGCAGTAATTGGCCACCGCGGTAATGCTGCCGATACCAAGGCAATGATCACCGCCGAGTAAAATCGGTAATTGTTTTTTCTCGAGTGCGGCGCCCATTGCCAGCATTACGCTACGGTTCCAGGCAACCACTTCATCAAGATGGCGATAGCCATCGACCGGTGGCAACCATGGATTGACCGGGCCGCTTAAATTACCCGAGTCGATGACATCGAAGCCGCGGCCTTTTAGTGCTTTCTCCAGACCGGCAACTCGCAGGGCTTCAGGCCCCATCGAGGCGCCACGATGACCAGCGCCAAT
>JAYSXB010000119.1:0-4557 GCA_043717775.1 Arenimonas sp. | reverse complement strand
GTAAAAAGTAATAGCCTTGTTCATCAACTTTGGCGATGTCGCCGCTGCGGAACCATCCGCCTTCGAAAAATGCATCTTTTGTTTCACCCGATTGCTGCCAATAACCGGTCGTCATTTGCGGGCCGCGTGCACACAACTCACCTGGCTCACCGAGTGGCACGACATTGCCGTTTTCATCGCGCAAACTAATTTCCACTTCACCAACAGCAAGCCCAATCGAACCGACCGGATTTTCTGCATCCCAACGGTTATAGGTAATGGCTGCGGTGGTTTCAGAAAGTCCGTAACCTTCAACCACATTATGGCCCGTCACTGCCTTCCAACGCTCGGCAGTGGCACGACGTAGTGCAGTACCACCTTGCAGGCAAAGCCTAAGACTTGAAAAATCCAGCCTAGCAAAATCCGGTGAATTTAGCAGTACGTCAAACAAAGTATTCACACCGGAAAATAAGACCGGTTTTACTTTGTCTAAAGTCTTGATCAAATTCGGAATATCACGGGGGTTACTAATCAGTACCGCATGAAAACCATGCGCCATTGTAAAAAGCATATTGGTATAAGCAGCGATGTGATAAATCGGCAGACAGATAATTACAGTATCTTTTGTCGGGTCCATTGCGCGACCGAAACATTGCTCGCCTGATGCCACATTGGCTATTAAGGCGCTATGTGCCAGCACGGCGCCTTTCGAGAGCCCCGTGGTACCACCGGTGTATTGCAATTGTGCAGTATCGCTTGCCTTGGCTTGCGACAACACGCGTGGCAAACGCTTACCTTCGGCAATGGTCTTTGGCCAGCGAATTGCATTTTGAATATTGAATGTCGGAATCATTTTCTTGACGTACTTCAAGGTCAAATCAACAATGCCTGATTTCGGCCACGGCAACATATCGCCGACACGTGTGGTGATCACATGTTTTATCGATGTGCCTTCAATCGACTCCGCAGCAACCGCACCAAAATTATCGAGCACGATTAAGACCGTCGAACCGGAATCTTTTAATTGATGCTTCAGTTCGCGCGCTGTGTACATCGGGTTGACCGGCACGGCAATTAAATCTGCACGTAAAACGCCCAGCAAGGCAACCGGGTACTGCAATACATTGGGCAACATAATTGCTACGCGTGAGCCAGCCTGCAGGCCAAGACCGTTTCGTAAATACGCGGCAAAATCGGCACTGAGCCGATTCACCTCGTTGAAGCTCAGCGTGCAATCAAGATTGCTAAAGGCTGGGCGATCGCCATTAGCCTCGCAGGCCGAGATCAATAACTGCGGCACGGTCTTGCCGCTATCAAATGCCTTGCTGGCAACATTGTAAAAATCAGCCTGAGCCAATACAGACTTTACGTTACTTCCAAATGGCTTCATTAGTTATCCCCTCCTAATATTCAAGCATTTCCAAGTATGCCTCAAGTCATGCCTGGCTTGCGTCAATGCAGGCTCGCACAGGACTTTAGTCACTATGACTTAGTGGCCGCGTAATGCCTGCACTACCTCACTAAAATATGCCCAATCGGCCATGTAATGGCTCATGTTTATTCAGGGGATGCAGCATGCTAGAAATTCGCAACGTAGTAAAAAAATTCGGGCGCGATATCACTGCTGTCAATGATGTGAGTTTGAATTTAAACAGCGGAGTGCTTGGCCTGATCGGCCATAACGGTGCGGGTAAAACCACGCTGATGCAAATGATCGCGACCCTCACCCGCCCGACCAGTGGCCAGATTTTATTCCAAGGCGAAGACATCGTAAAAAACCCGAATGCGATACGCGCCCGGCTCGGTTTTTTGCCGCAAGACTTCGGTGTTTATCCCAATTTATCGGCACTGGAATTCATGCAGTGTTTCGCTGCACTCAAAGGTGTGAATAATCCTGCCCGCATCAAACATTTGCTTGAACTGGTGAATTTGCACGACCACACCCATCGCATGGCATCAACATTTTCCGGCGGTATGCGTCAGCGTCTTGGTATTGCACAGGCCTTGTTGAATGACCCCGATATTTTAATCGTCGATGAACCCACGGCGGGTCTTGATCCGGAAGAGCGACTGCGCTTTCGTAATTTATTATCGGAATTGGGTTTCAAAAAACTGGTGATTATGTCCACGCATATTGTTTCCGATGTGGAAAGCATCGCCAGCCAACTGGCCATCATGCGTAACGGCAAATTGATCGCGTTCGAAACCCCGGATGAAATCCTGAACAAGGCCAGTGGCCACATATGGTCGGTCCGCGTTACTACCGATCAGTTTGAAAGCTTGCGCACGCAAGTGCATGTGTTGCACTCGCAACGCCAGGGCGACTTCGTCAACCTGCGTATTGCGCATGCGCATTCACCGTATCCCGGTGCGCAAGCCGTCGAGCCAAGCCTCGAAGAAGCACTAATGACACAACGCTATGCCGTGCAGGAAGGCGCACAAGCCAATGTCGATAAAACACCTTTGAAGTTAAGCGCATGAAACTGCATATCATTAAAGTATTGGCGGGCAACGAAGTCAGAGTACGCCTGCGCCGCTTAAGCACACTGGTCGCGATCTTCAGTGTGATCGTGTTGAGCTGGATGATGGTTCCTGCACCGGACAGCGGCATGACTTTGATATCACTCAATGATGCACGCGTTCTCAACACCAGCACCGCACTGGCTTTTGGTACCGTGTCGCTCGCCGCGATCATCTTGGGTCTGGGCAGTTTTTACCTGACACGCGGGCGCGTTGGCGAAGACATGCGTAGCGGCGTAGGTAGCGTGATTGCTGCCAGCCAAATCAGCAACGGCCTGTTTTTGTTGGGTCGCTGGGTCGGTGGCGTGGTCTATATGCTGGCGTTGACTGCCGCATTACTCGGCACCACGCTTGTCCTGCACCTGATCCGCGGTGATGGCCCGATTGAAATCACCGTCTATCTGCAAATCTATGCCTTGATTCTGATACCGATGATATTTTTCGGCGTCAGTTGCGCCGTACTGTTCGATAGTTTTTCTTTTTTAATGGGAAAATTCGGTGATGTCGTTTTCTTTTTTATCTGGATGATGCAATTGGCCATGATGGGCGCAAGCTCGGACGGCGCCAAGGATATTTCATCGCTGATGCTATTTGATCTTTCCGGACTGGTAGCGGGCTTCGTGGCCATACAGCAAGTCGTACACAGCACCAATATCTCGGTCGGCATAAGCGAGTACAACAAGGCACTCACGCCCATTAGTTTGCCGTATATCGCATGGTCAGTGCAGATGATTGCATTACGAACGGGGGCAGCCTTATTGGCAATCTTGCCTTTATTGCCGGCCGTAATGAAATTCCATCGCTACTCGCCCGACCGCGTTAAAGTTAGCGCGGCTCGTCTTCGTCGCTCGCCCGTTGCGATACTCAATGGCTGGTTGTGCCCCTTGTCGCGCTTCGTACATCCCATGTTCCGCGTGGCTGGCAAGTTGCCCGGCATCGCCGGACAAGTCGTCGCCGATATTGCACTGACTTTTGTTACTTCGCCGCTCGCGATTGTGATGATCTTCGTTTTCTCAATCGCGGCCTTGTTTGTAGGCACTGCACAATTGCCCGGCCTGTTGATTGCTGCCGTGGTGTATTGGGGAATTTTTGTCAGCGACATCAGCACCCGCGATCATGCCGCGAATGCCGAAAACATCGCCGGCACCGCGCATGGTGGTAAGACGCAGCGCTTCATTCGTCAATGGCTCGCAACGAATGTCATGGGCTTTATGTTTATGGGCGTGATTGCCTTGCGTTGGAGTTTCGATCAACCCTTGCGTGCAGCAGCACTGGCGAGCGGCATTGTTTTCCTGAGCGCTTTGTCATCGGCATTCGGCCGCTTGTCGCGCACACCGCGTACTTTTATCGCCCTGTTCCTGTTTGCGATGTACATCTCGTTGAATGGCAATCTGCCTATCATGGATATGGTCGGCGTAAAAGGTCTCGCCAATATCAGCACGATGAGTACACAAATGATGATTGCGGCAGTGGCGATGGTTGCGGGGTATTTCTACAACCGGAAGCAAGCACAGTAACCTCGTCATCATTAAAACTTCGTCATCCCGGCGAAAGCCGGGACCCAGGAACACCCACGAAGCGTTATCAAGACTCTACTCCGTCCTATGCTCCTGGGCCCCGGCTTTCGCCGGGGTGACGATTGTTTTAAATACTGAATAACGTACAAATAAAAAGGGCTGCACTCGCAGCCCTTAATGTCGTGTCCGATTTTTCCCGCTGCCCTTCGCGGTACTCGGTGCCATTTCCACGCTCAGGCTGAAAGTCCGTTGCTCGTGTGGATTTAATGCACCAACACCGATCAACTTACGGGCAATTTCCTTGCCCTGCTCGTTCTTGATCGTGACCACAAGCGAGTATTCCCAATCTAGATCACTCACCGGGTTCCGAAAACTGCCTTCGATATGCAAAGGCGTGTGGCCTTCAGGCATCGGCGCTGTAGCACCCTCGTCAAAACGTACGTGGTGCCGACAGGCCGGACACACCGCTGCGCTTTCGAGAATACTTTCCTTGCAATGCGGGCACTCGCGGATTGCACCGGGAGTGCCTGGACGCGGCGTA
>JAYSXB010000118.1:0-11743 GCA_043717775.1 Arenimonas sp. | reverse complement strand
TCAAGCGCAAGGAACCAAAGCTAACCGAAGCGGGTACTGCGCAGGCATAGCAAGTAGGCTGCGAAAAAACTGCATATTCGGTTTTTATCGCAATGACATTGCTCGCGCCTTTTGGACGACGACTACTGAAATTCTTGATGCCGTTTTCATCGACATACGAATAAGTCGTCGATTGCGCCATTCTTAAAAACTTCGGAGCTTCAGGCAGTTTTGGTGCGGCGCTGGTCACCGGCACCGGCACCGGCACTGGGACTGGCGCAGAAGCTAGCGAATCGGTTTTATCTGACTTTGCCCCAATGCTGGCGGCCAAATCTGCGACTGCCGCCGCGGCCATCGGGCTCGGATTACTGGGCTGCGGCGAGGTTTTGGCCACCACCACGCAGCTGGAACCGGCAATTTTTTTATTGGTGTAATTAGAAACATCGTCGCTACCGATACATTTGTATAGGTTGCCGGCGTTCGCGGTGCCTGCCAAGCCAAACAACAATAATAGACAAAGTGTGCGCATGGCGGGCAGTTTCTCCCTATTTTTTATAAATTCCAAGCGTTTAGAGCATGTTTATGATGGATTAGGGTCAACAACCCGTTAAAATACCCCTCCCTATCCTCCCGACCGGATTAATCGCCATGACCGGGATTCCCGCTGCTGGTAAGTTATTCATCAAAACCCACGGTTGCCAAATGAACGAGTATGACTCGGACAAAATGGCAGACGTACTCGCGGCCGAACACGGCCTGGAGCTGACCGACAACGAGGCCGACGCCGACGTTATTCTGGTCAACACCTGTTCGATTCGCGAAAAAGCCCAAGAAAAAGTGTTCAGCCAACTGGGTCGCTGGAAACAGCTCAAAAAAGATAAGCCACACCTTGTGATCGGCGTTGGCGGCTGTGTGGCCTCGCAGGAAGGCGATGCCATTATCAAGCGTGCGCCCTATGTCGATCTGGTATTCGGCCCGCAAACTTTGCATCGCCTGCCGCAAATGATCGACGCCAAGCGCGCCACCGGCTTGCCGCAAGTCGACATTTCATTTCCGGAAATCGAAAAATTCGACCGCCTGCCCGAACCTCGCGCCGACGGCCCGACCGCCTTTGTCTCGATCATGGAAGGCTGCAGCAAATATTGTTCGTTCTGCGTCGTGCCCTACACCCGTGGCGAAGAAGTATCGCGTCCATTTGACGATGTCTTGCTCGAAGTTGCGCAACTCGCCGCCCAAGGCGTGCGCGAAGTGAATTTGCTTGGCCAAAACGTCAACGCCTATCGCGGTGCCATGTTTGAATCGGAAGATAAAGCTGATCTCGCCTTGCTGATTCGTGCCATCGCACAAATTGAAGGCATGGGGCGCATTCGTTACACCACTTCGCACCCGATGGAATTCAGCGATTCATTAATTGAAGCGCATCGCGATGTTCCCGAGCTCGCCTCGTTTTTACATTTGCCAGTGCAATCGGGCTCGGATCGTATTTTGACCGCGATGAAACGCAACCACACGGCGCTCGAATACAAGGCGAAAATTCGCAAACTGCGCGAAGCCAAACCCGATATCACGATTTCGTCCGATTTTATTGTCGGCTTTCCTGGTGAAACCGATAAAGATTTTGATGCCACCATGAAATTAATTAATGATATTGGTTTTGATCAAAGTTTTTCGTTTATATATTCCAAGCGCCCGGGCACCCCGGCATCGAATCTACCCGACGATATCTCCGATGCCACCAAACACGAGCGCTTGAATCATCTGCAAAAAATCATTACCGACAACGCCCGTAATATTTCCAATGCCATGATCGGGACCACGCAACGCATTCTGGTCGAAGGTAAAAGCAAAAAACATGAGGGCGAATTGACTGGCCGCACGGAAAACATGCGCTATACCAATTTCATCGGACACCCTCGTTTAGTGGGGCAATTTGTCGATGTGTTTATTACTGATGCGATGACAAATTCTTTGCGTGGGCGGCTGGTAATCAAGGAAGCTGAAACGGCTTGAGCATATATCGAAAATTTGCTCGTCACCCCGGCGAAAGCCGGGCCCAGAAACCACTACGTAGCGTTAACACTGAGTTCGCATTAAGCTTCTGGATCCCGACTTTCGTCGGGAAGACAAAGCATTAAAAAAAACCGTCACCCCGGCGAAAGCCGGGGCCCAGAAACCACTACGTAGCGTTAAGTCTGAGTTCGCAATAAGCTTCTGGATCCCGACTTTCCTCGGGAAGACAAAGCATTAAAAAAAACCGTCACCCCGGCGAAAGCCGGGGCCCAGAAACCACTACGTAGCCTTAAGATTGAGTTCGCAGGAAGCTTCGGATCCCGACTTTCGTCGGGAAGACAAAGAATTAAAAACCAGCGTCACCCCGGCGCACGCCGGGCCCGGCAATAAACTTGCAGAGAATAAATCCGATGCGGCTTTCAAAATATCTTTTTGTTTTATCTTTGCTAGCAGGTTTTTTCTTGAGCATAAATGCTGGTGGAAAGAGCGCTGCCAATACAGGACCACGCCCCACCGAATGGGCAACGCCGGTTGCGGTTATTGGCCTGCCAAATCTTCACCGGGTCGATGTAAATCTTTATCGAAGTGCGCAACCTCTGGATGGCAGCGGCGAGGCTTTGAAAAAGCTTGGTATTAAAACAGTGTTGAATCTGCGTGAGCACGATCAGGATATTATGTTACGAAAGACCCAGGGCATCGGCTTCAAACGCTATCCTTTGCATACTTGGGATATTGACGACCGTGACATTCTTGCGGTTTTGAAAATCATTACTAATCCAGACAATCAGCCAATCCTGGTGCATTGCGCACATGGCGCTGATCGAACCGGTTTGATGATGGCGAGCTACCGAATGATCGTACAAGGTTGGACGAAAGAGGCTGCACGCAGTGAAATGAAACAAGGTGAATACGAATACCACCCGGTCTGGAAAAATATTGATCGTCGTATTACTAAAATGGATATCGCAAAAATGCGGGCCGAGCTTTACGCCACACCTGCCCAATAAGCATTTAGTCCAAACGCTTACTAAAACGCAATATCGCCAGGCTCATCATTACCACTGTAAAAACAATCAATACCAATGCATCCGGCCAAAGATCAGTTAAGCTGGCGCCACGCAGCATAATGCCGCGGTTCAGCCGCATAAAATGCGTCAAGGGTAGAACTTCCGCAATCCATTGCGCGGCCTTCGGCATACCGGCGAAGGGAAACATAAAGCCGGACAATAGAATCGACGGTAATAATAAAAAGAAGCTCATCTGCATCGCCTGAAACTGCGATTGAGCTCTGGTTGAAATCAATAAGCCCAGACTAAGATTGGCCATGATCAGTAGCATGGTCGCGCCATAAACATCAATCCAACTGCCACGCGTGGGCACCTGAAATACCAGAACGCCAAGCGCCAATACAATTGTAGTTTGTACCAAGCCAATTACGATGTAGGGCAACACTTTGCCGACCATCAGCTCGGTACGTGATACTGGCGTGGTAATCAATAATTCCAGATTGCCGCGCTCGCGTTCTCGCACAATGGCAACGGCAGTAAACAAGATCATGGTCATCGTTAAAATAACGCCGACCAAACCCGGCACCACATTGATCGCCGACACCCGCTCGGGATTGTAAAAACTCACCACGCTAATTTGCGCTGGCTTCAAACTGCTCTGGCCATTCAGCGGCATCTGCGCCAATTGTCGCGCGGCGTTTTGCACACTAATATCGCTGCCATCAACCAACACCTGCACGGCTTCACGATTTTCTGCCACGCGTCTTTCAAAATCCGGCGGAATCACAATGCCCACACTAATACGACCGCGTTTCAAAGCCTGCATTAAATCATCGGGCGTTTGCGCCGACTGTTTTTGTACGATGACGCCGGTCGCCAGCATATCCTGGACAAAGGCACGCGATGCCGAAGTTTGTGCCTGATCAACAATGGCCGATTTCAAACCGCGCACGTCAAGATTAATGGCAAAACCAAACATCAAGAGTTGTATCGTGGGAATACCTATGATCATGGCTGCCGTTACCCGGTCACGTCGCAACTGTCGTAGTTCCTTGATAACAATGGCCCAGAGCCGACGTAAATTCATTACGCTTTCTCCAGATGACTGCGATGGGTTGCAGCTACGAATACGTCTTCCAGATTAGGCGTGGCGGTTTCCAGCAGCGCCTCTAATCCCGAATTTTTCAAAACCTGATTCAAATGGCTTAAAACGGAATCGCCTTCACCAATTAATACCCGCAACTCCTTACCGATTTGCGCCACACTCACAACACTCGGCTCTTTCAGCAAACAGGCCTGCACTTTTCTCGGTTGCGCGGTACTCACTTTGAAAGTACGGCCGATCAAGGCTGCTGCCATTTTTGTCGGCTCGCCATCGGCGACCAATACACCTTCATCCAGAATAGCCAGACGGTGGCAACGCTCGGCTTCATCCATGTAATGGGTCGAGACTAAAATAGTCGTGCCTGCATCGGCCAGATCAAATAATTTTTCCCAGAAATCACGACGCGACTCCGGATCAACCGCGCTGGTGGGTTCATCGAGCAATAATAATTCCGGCTTGTGAATAACGGCACCCGCCAGCGCCAGCCGCTGCTTTTGTCCGCCACTCAAGGTGCCTGCCATTTGCGTGTCCCGATCATCGAGATGATATTCACGCAGCAGAGTTTCGATCCGAATCTTTTGTCCAGCGCGCGGAACATCTTGAATGGCGGCGAGAAACTCGAGGTTCTCTCGCACCGTTAAATCTTCAAACAAAGAAAAGCGTTGCGTCATGTAGCCAATTTTGCGCTTCAATGCTTCGGCCTGTTCGGGAATACGAAGACCCAAGACTTCAATATCGCCGGCACTCGGTGTGAGCAGGCCGCAAAGCATGCGAATGGTGGTGGATTTACCCGAACCATTGGGCCCAAGAAAGCCATACACGCAAGCTTTCGGAACCGTGAGATCAACATTGTTCACCGCCACCAAATTACCAAAGCGACGCGTCATGCCTCTTGCAACAATGGCATTGTCACTCATGTTATTGCTTTGATTCCGAAGCGAGAGTTACGTGTACGGGCACACCGGCGGGCAAATCAATGGCATCCGCACCAAGACTTACTTCAGCTAAGTAGGATAATCGCGCGGCGTCTTTTCCATTCAAAGCGTAATACGGTGTAAAACTGGGTTCGCTGCGTATCATGCGAACTTTGCCTGAATAGGTGTTTGCTTTGCCGTCAATGGCGACAGTGACCACATCACCGATTTTAACTTGCGTGCGCATCAGCTCTGGCACATAGACGCGAGCGTAAGGTGCATCGCCAACCAGTAACACGGCAAGTGGCGCACCGGTTGCAGGCTGGTCGCCTTGTTTGTACGGCAGGCTATCCACGCGAGCGGCGCGCGGTGCGCGTAGCGTCAATCGTTGAAAATCGATTTGCGCACTCGCCAATTGTGCTTGCATCGCATTCACTCGAGCTTGCGCCTGTGCAACGTCTTCACTACGACTGCCGTTTTGTAATAAATCTACGCCCGCCTTTGCTGCACGAACTTCTGCTTGTGCAGAATTTGCCGATGCAATGGCGCGATCTAAATCAGCGCGCGGCAATAATTGTTGTTTTACCAAACTACGAATTCGTGCCAACTGGGCATCGGCATTTTTTGCCTGTGCCGTGAGCGCAACGAGTTTCTCATTGGCCTCGCGTTTATTTTCGGATCTTGCACCGACTTGCAGAGCTTTTAATGATTGCTCCGCTTGTGCTGCTTCCGATTGCAGCATTTCAAGCCGGGCTTTTGCATGTGCGGAATTAAGTTGCAGCAGCACTTGATCTTTCGCCAGCTGCGCACCTTCAACAACCTGGATAGTGTCTATCGGTTCCGAAGCCGGTGCCGGCAAGGTAATTCGGTCCCATTCCAGGGTTCCCAGCATCGCAGGTGTTTCTTTTTTGCAAGCAGCACAAAACAGTAATAATAAAATCAGGCTGGAATATTTTACCGTGCATCTCATTTTTATCGCCTTGATCATCGTGATCGCCATGCAATAGCTTAGCTGGTTTCATGCAACTGCGTGATGATGGCTAATCATGCTCAGCATTATGGCGGGACCAAGCTATTTTGCTGGCCAAAATTCACTGAAAACGCTAGTCTTGGCAAATGAATCAGACCTCACACAACGACTTTACCCTTAGCCCCGATGACCCTGAACGCCTCGCCAATCTATGCGGCCCGTTTGACGAACACTTGCGTGAAATTGAAATGCGACTCGGTGTCGAAATTGCCAATCGCGGCAATGTCTTTCGTGTTAATGGCGACAAAAAAGCCGTTGAAGCCGCCGAGCGTTTTATCAAAAAATGTTTTGCTGAAACTATTGAAGAAACTATCGACCTGCAAGGTTTGAATATCCGCTTAGGCACTGCCGAATACCAGCGCTTTTCGGCACC
Source organism: Arenimonas sp. (assembly GCA_043717775.1). Lineage (GTDB taxonomy): Bacteria > Pseudomonadota > Gammaproteobacteria > Xanthomonadales > Xanthomonadaceae > Arenimonas. The sequence continues at coordinate 5,325 of JAYSXB010000118.1, read as the reverse complement.
TGAATATTCTCCGCAGGAAGTGACCATCAAAGTAAAACGGGGCGTTGTAAAAGGTCGTGGCGAAAATCAGGCTAAATATCTGCATGCCATCGCTACCCACGATATTAATTTTGGTATTGGCCCGGCGGGGACTGGTAAAACCTATCTTGCCGTTGCATCGGCCGTTGAAGCCTTGAATGAATCCCGCGTGCAACGCATTTTGCTGGTGCGCCCGGCGGTAGAAGCTGGTGAAAAACTGGGCTTCCTGCCCGGTGATTTAACCCAAAAAGTCGATCCGTATTTACGCCCGCTTTATGACGCACTTTATGAAATGCTTGGCGTTGATAAAGTGGTAAAACTACTGGAACGCAACGTCATTGAAATAGCGCCACTCGCTTACATGCGTGGCCGCACCTTGAACGATGCTTATGTCATTCTCGATGAAGCACAAAATACCAGCATCGAACAAATGAAAATGTTTCTAACCCGGATTGGCTATGGATCAACGGCCGTCATCACCGGCGACATGAGCCAGATTGATCTGCCAAAACACCAGAAATCCGGATTACGCGATGCCATGGATGTATTACGAAAAGTAGAAGGCCTCAGCTTTACTTTTTTCGAAGCAAAAGATGTTGTGCGCCATCCACTCGTTGCAAAAATCGTGCGGGCTTATGACGCCCGTGATGCCACCGACGATAATGCCGATAAATAACCCGTAGGAGCACTCACGAGTGCGATTGTCAAAAATTATCGCGCGCTGGTCGCGCTCGTGAGCGCGCCTACGCAGTTTATAAAAATCATGAAACACAAAATTGCTTATGACTCCAACTGAACCCAATACCGTGATTTATGATATGGACGGCACCCTGTTCCGCGGCGATTGCGGCGGTGCATTTATCACGCAGCAGATTAAAGGCAACTTTCTGCGGCTGCTACTCTCTATCGCAATTGCCCCCATTGCATTTCCGATGCTGCATATTCCTTCCCTCAGAAGACTGGGAGTCTCTGCCTATTTATGGATAGCCAGCATTGGCCTGAGCGAAACCGCTTACAAAAACTTACTAAATAATTTTATTGCACAGTACCGCATCCGGCCTATTGAGCCGGTGCTAACCGAGTGCCGCAAGGATATTGCTGATGGCAGAAAAGTCGTTATTGCCACCGGTGCCGGTTACGAAATGGCGAGCGCTTTCATCAAACATCTGGGCATGGAAAATCAGGTCGATTTGGTCACATCGAAAAGCCGTCGATTTTTCGGCGGCATGATTTCATCGGTGCAAAGCAATGGCGAAGTGAAACTGCTGGAATTGATCAAGCATGGTTATCCGCCGCCCTATTTACGAGCCTATAGCGATACCGCCAGTGACTTGCCGATTTTGAATGCAGCCTCGAAAGCATTTCTGGTGAATTATCGCGAGAAAGATCGCAAATACTTGAGTTGGAAGCTAGGTGAAAAATTACAAGTCATTGACCAGATCTCCCCCAATAGCGGAACAATGGATTAGCTTATAACTCGCGGCCCATTCAATTTTATGCCAACAAATAAGACGTAGGAGCACTCACGAGTGCGATTGTCAAAAGTTATCGCAGCGTTAGTCGCGCTCGTGAACGCTCCTACGCAGCCGATACAATACTCGTTTTTTTCATCTATTAAAGTTTATGATGCACCTTCGTCAGATCAGTGGATTCGCTTATGACCCGCGGCCCGATTCAATTTGATGTCAGCGTTAGTTATGGTCTGCCTCGCGCAGGCCTGCCTTCGGCACAAAGTTTCAAGAAATGGGCGACAGCCGCGGTAACAGGCCGAATTCTAAAAGCCGATCTGGCCATTCGTGTTGTCGATACCAAAGAAGGCTGCTCGCTCAATCGGCATTATCGCGGCAAGGATTACGCCACTAATGTCCTTAGTTTTCCGGCTGACTTGCCCGAAGCCATCAATGTGCCGCTACTAGGCGATTTGGTGATTTGTGCGCCCGTCGTCGCCAAGGAAGCCAAGGAACAAGGCAAGACCCTGGCCGCGCATTATGCCCATCTCACTATCCACGGCGTACTGCATTTGCTGGGGCTAAACCATGAAGACGAGCGCGAAGCGGTGCTGATGGAGCAGCTGGAACGGGACATTTTGGCCGATTTGGGCTTTCCAGACCCCTATGCCGGCGAGAACTGAAACCTGAATTTGCTAGACTAGCCCTACCGCCCGCTGGGCATATACCAACACACCATGTCTGACGACGATACTAGTACCCTCCCCGAAAAGCGCTCTTGGCTGGAGCGATTAAGCCATGCCTTTTCGGGCGAACCGCAAAGCCGAGAAGACCTTATCGAAATTCTGCGCGATGCACGCGAAAATGGAATTTTGAGTGGCGACACATTAAAAATGCTGGAAGGCGCGCTCAGCGTTTCCGAGCATCAGGTTAGCGACATTATGGTGCCGCGCTCGCAAATGGTGTCCTTGCCCATTAGCGCTGGCTTTATTGAATTGATGAAGATGGTAGTGGAATCGGGCCATTCACGCTTCCCGGTTCATGGCGACGACAAAGACGACATCCTCGGTATTTTATTGGCGAAAGATTTATTGCGCGGTATTGTCGCCGACGGCGGCCCGGGCAGCATTCGCGAATTATTGCGTCCGGTTGTGCTGATCCCGGAATCAAAACGCCTGAATGTGCTGTTGAAAGAATTCCGCCAGTCACGCAATCACATGGCAATTGTGGTGGATGAACATGGCGGCGTTGCCGGCATCGTCACCATCGAAGACGTTCTGGAACAAATCGTTGGCGAGATTGATGACGAGCATGACGATGCCGATGAAGCCAAAATGATTGCCGCGCAATCGGACGGACAATTTCTGGTCGATGCACTAACGCCTATTGCCGATTTCAACGATCAATTCGGCGCTGATTTTCTGGATGATGAATACGACACCATCGGCGGTTTTGTCACCGATGCCATTGGTCATCTGCCCGAAGCGGGTGAAGAATTAAGCGTCGGTCGTTTTCACTTCCGCGTTGGCCGTGCCGACCAGCGTCGGGTACACAGCTTTGTTGTGAGTATTCAGAACGATGCTTAGAGTTTTTCTGCTTTTCATTCTTGCCCTATTACCCATTGCCAGTCATGCCGAAGCGGTTCGCAGCGACATAATTCTGCGTGCCGGCGTAATAACCATGGAGCCAGGTGAAGAATTCTGGGCCCGCTTTGGCCATGATGCAATCGTGATTGAAGACGTGCAGACCGCAGAATCAATATCATTTAATTTCGGTTTTTTCGATATGAGTGAACCGGGGTTTTTCAGCAATTTTCTCAATGGAAAAATGCAATATCAGTTGGCGGCATTACCACTAAAGGAAGATTTGCAGCATTATCGCGAGATGGGCCGTGGTGTCAGCGTGCAGTGGCTGAATCTCGACCAGAAACAAATTCGCGATTTGTATGCAACGCTGGCGGAAAACGCCAAGCCTGAAAATTCACGTTATACCTATGACTACTATCTGTCTAATTGTTCCACTCGCGTACGCGATTCACTCGATACCATTTTGAAAGGTCAAATCAAAACGCAATTATCCAGCCCATCATTGGGCAATTCCTACCGCAGCGAATCGGTACGACTGGCATGGCCTGCCAAATGGATGGCGATGGGATTTCATCTGGGTCTTGGCCCTGCTGCAGACAAACCCTTATCACGCTGGGACGAAGCTTTTATTCCGATGCGGTTACGCGATTCCCTGCGTCTGGTGAAATTTAGTAATGGCAGTGCGTTAGTGACTAGCGAACAGGAATTAATCCCGCATCGACTTTCGCAGCCGCCTAGTGATATGCCGCAATGGAAAAAAACCGCTTTTCTGATTGGCATTATTTTCGCAATCGGCATTTTACTTCTGGCCAAACGTAGCCCGCGTTTATTGGCAGGCATCGCCGGTATTTTCTGGCTGATCGCCGGGCTATTGGGATGCCTGATGCTCTTTATCTGGTTTGGCAGCGCGCATTGGGCCGGTTATCGCAATGCAAATTTACTTCTACTTTCGCCATTTGCTTTGGCTTTATTACCAGACGCATGGCGCTTATTGCGAAACAAAAAAACCGGCAAATATTTCAACAGTCTGCTCTGGTTGATGGCAGCCAGTGCGGCCGTGGCCGGATTTCTGCAAATGCTACCGTTCCTGGCGCAACAAAATTTTGAATGGGTCTTGATGCTGCTGCCCATCCATTTAGCGCTCGCCAAAGGCCTTGGCAGCAAGCCAGACAGCTTGCACGATTGAGCTAAGTCCACCATTATTCGCCCATGAGTAATGTGATCCCCGAACAAGAAATCAGCGGCATGGTCCGCAACTGTGTTGCCTACTGTTCCGATGGCAAAAAAGTCGGCGACATCACGCTTGATGCCATCAGCGATGTCTTGCAAAGCCCCGACAAGGGTTTTGTCTGGCTGGGATTGTATGAACCCGATGAAAGTCTGCTGCTGAAATTACAGGAAGAATTTAGCCTACATCCACTTGCCATCGAGGACACCTCGAATGCGCATCAAAGAGCCAAGATCGAGTTGTATGGCGACACGCTTTTTATCGTGGTGCATACCGCGCAGATGATCAAAGGCGCGATTGAATTTGGCGAGACTCATATTTTTATCGGGCCACGTTTTTTGATTACGGTGCGCCATGGTGCTTCGCTGTCTTATTCTGGCGCCCGTGCACGCTGCGAACAAAACCCGGCACAGATGGCACTCGGCCCAAGTTACGGACTCTACGCAATCCTGGATTTCATTGTCGATAATTACTTCCCCATCGTGGAGGAATTCAAACGTGAATTGAACGAGCTGGAACAAGACATCTTCGCGGAAGCTTTCAAGAAAGAAACCATCCAGCATTTATACGAATTAAAACGCGAACTCACCACCTACCGGCTTGCCGTTTCGCCAACACAGGATATCGTCAATCAATTGATGCAATATCACCCGCAACTAATAAAAGACGAAGTGCGGGTCTATTTACGCGATGTGTTTGATCATGTTATTCGAGTATCGGAAGCCACCGATACCATGCGCGAAATGCTGACCGCCGCCATGTCGGTCAACTTGGCCTTGGTCACTGTTGCCCAAGGTGAAATTGTAAAACGCCTTGCTGGCTGGGCCGGGTTGCTAGCCGCACCTACATTGATTGCCAGCTGGTTTGGCATGAACTTTAAACATATGCCCGAACTTGCCGGGCAATATAGTTATTGGATAATGATTGTCGTCACCGTCAGCATTTGTGTTGCTTTATATTTCTTACTTCGACGCAATAAGTGGCTGTAGGGTGCGCTCAAGCGCACCATTTCGACGATGACGAGTGCTTATTGGTGCGCTTGAGC
>JAYSXB010000117.1:0-4570 GCA_043717775.1 Arenimonas sp. | reverse complement strand
GGCGCCATGTTGAACGCGGTCGAAAAAGTAACTCGCGAAGCCCGCACCAGCGAGCACGGTGTGCGTCAGTACGAGCCACCAAAAGCCGAAGACGCATTGCGTGAAGCGGCCTTACTAAAACAGGTGCGTGAAGCGATAGATCTCAATGCACTCGAATTGCTATATCAACCAGTGGTGGCCGTTGCCGGTAGTGACGATTCGCAATACCAAACACTGCTGCGTTTGCGCGACAGCAACGGTCGTTTATTGTCGGCTGCCGAGGTTATTCCGATGGCCGAGCGTAATGATTTAATTGTCGATATCGATCGCTGGGTATTAATTCAGGCCTTGGCCTTGATTCGCGACCGTCTTGCCGAACAACGCCCAATGCGTTTATTTGTCACGCAATCGCCATTAACCTTAGCCGATAGCTCGCAGGCGGAATGGCTGAAAGCAGAATTGGCTGATAATGAAGTACCCGGGGCAAGTTTGGTGATTGAACTGCGGATGGAAGATGCTTCTATTCATGCTGCCACCGTTCGACAATTTTGCGATAGCTTGGTTTCACTCGGTGTGCAATTTTGCTTAAGCCAATTTGAATTGAATGCAGAAACCGAACGCTTGCTGGAACAGTTGCCTTTGGGCTTTGTAAAACTGGCGCGTAAATATTCGGCCGGCATTCATACGCAAAGTACCCGCGATGAATTGAAAACATTAATTGATCGTGCGCATCGTCGTGGCCTGGAAGTGATCGGTACCGGCGTTGAAGACCCGCAGGCAGCGGCAACATTATGGATGAGCGGTATCGATTTCATCCAGGGTAATTTAGTACAAGAAGCCGATAGTGGGCTTGATTTCGATTTTCAACAGGCGGTGCTGTAAATGTCACAAAAATTTAAATCCGGCGATGCGCTTATCGTTCGATGGATTGCGATTGCCGGTGCCGGTGGCGCCGCCATTGCTTCGGCATTTGCCTATTGGAGCAAAGAGCAGATTTGGCAAAGTGTCGCTTTTATTCTGACCTTGCTGGCCATTGCCGGTATCGCCGGGCTTTGGTATGCGGTTGCAAAACGCAATGAAGCACTGGCCAGCGCCACTGAACAAACCCACGAACAAAAACGTGAAGTGACTGCACTCAATGAAGAGCTCGCAGTGCATCGCGAACTCGAAAAAGAACTCACCATTGCCAAGCAGGCTGCGGAATCGGCAATGATGGCAAAAGGTGAATTCCTTGCCACCATGAGTCATGAAATTCGTACGCCCTTGAACGGCATTATTCCCATGCTCGACATTATGATGTCGGTAAAATTAGCGCCTGATCATCACGATATTTTACGAACCGCTTATACCTCGGCACGCCAAATGTTGCGTATTGTCGATGACATTCTTGATTACTCAAAACTCGAAGCCAACAAATTACAACTAGAAACTACCAGTTTTAATTTACGTGAAGTCTGCGATTCCATCATTATGTTGATGGACAAGCCCGCCGAGAGCAAAGGTCTGCGTTTGAATCTTCAACTCGATAGCAATGTGCGCTTACCGGTGCGCGGTGACCCGGTTCGCTTGCGACAAGTGCTGACCAATTTAGTCAGTAACGCGCTTAAATTTACCGAGCGCGGTTCGATCACTTTGCATATTGCACGCCGAGGCGAAACCCGCACGCAACATGAATTGCGTATTGAAGTGCGTGATACCGGCATCGGCATTAGCGCGCAGGGCGTGCAGCAATTATTTCGGCCTTTCAGCCAGGCCGACACCTCCACTACACGTTTATACGGTGGTACTGGACTGGGCTTGGTGATATGCAAACGCATTGTCGATTTAATGGGCGGCACGATTGGCGTTGATTCAGAACCCGGTCGGGGCTCAACTTTTTGGGTGGATTTGCCATTACTCAAAGCGCCCGGCGACATGCATTCGCAGCGCTTGGATTTGAATGGCTCGCGTATTTTAATGTTAAGTAACGACGCCGTGTTTCGCCAACGCATGTTGCAAGCGAGCTCAACCTGGGGCTGCCAAATTACCGAAGCCGATACCACGCAAGACGCCTTAACTCGCCTACGCACTGCATTGACCCGCGGCAATACCTGGACTTTTGATTTGTTGCTGGTCGATATGAATAGCGTACGCAGCACTGCGATTGCCTTGCATCGTAATTTGCGACGCGCGCCCGATCTGGAAGGCTTGCGTGTGGTGTATTTGGTTGGCAATGATCCGCTGCCTGATGAACTCAATGATGGACCATTAATGTTGAGTTTGCCGCGCGTAATGCAAGCCAATGAAATGCGAACGGCGATCACTAATTTCCTGTCAGCGCCTGTAAGCAAGCCGGAAGTGCCTGAAGAACATTATGGTTCTGCGCCCGCCACGGCGTCGGCAACAAGCTCCAGCAGTACGACGCCAGCCGCCGTGCAAGCTGTAAAAAAATTACGCGGACATTTGTTGTTGGTCGAAGATAATCCGGTGAATTTGATGGTGGCGCAACGACTGATTGGCTTGCTCGGCTTGAATTGCGAAACCGCCGACAATGGCGAAAAAGCTTTGGAACGAATGATGTCGGGTCATCTGGATTTGGTTTTGATGGACTGCCAAATGCCAGTGAAAGATGGTTACACCGCGACCCGCGAATGGCGGCAACATGAAATATCCGCAGGCCTGCCGCGCTTGCCCATTATTGCCATGACCGCCAATGCGATGGCTGGCGATCGACAAAAATGTTTAGACGCCGGTATGGATGATTACATCACCAAGCCAGTGGATCGCCGCTTGCTGGAATCGAGTTTGGCGCGTTGGTTAAAAGTAAGACAAGAACAGGTTAGTCTTGCCAGCGATGTCGCATTAGCACCAGCGGCAGTATCGCCATTGCCTTCACCTGCAGCACCAGTATTGCCGCCCTCCGTGCCAGCCAGGCCGACTGCTCCAGTAATCGCAGCACCGGCATTTCAAACTACGCCACCGCACAGGCCGGTTGCTCCTGTCGCGCAACCTGCGGCAGCGGTTTCAAATGCAACAGCACCAATGCCTACTCCACCGATGCCTACACCACGGCCGCCAGTGGCGGTGCCGAGCGCGCCTATGACTGCTCCGTCGCAGTTACCGCCGCGCGTATTGCCACCCTTGCCAGGCGCACCTGTGGTCGCTGCACCGCAGGCACCGCAAATTCCGTCGCGGGTTTTACCGCCGCGGCCAACGACGCCAATCAATGTAACGGCACCGGCTCCGGCACCCGTTATCAACACGCGCCCACCGCTTGCGCCAGTCGCCATCGAAGCACCGGCACCGGGTTTGCCTGTGCTCGCGCCTGAAGTATTGGAAGAACTCGAAGCGGTGATGGGCAGCGAATATTTGGGTTTGATTAAATTATTTTTAGAAGATGCACCCAAACAAATCCAGCAGCTGGAACAAGCTGCGGCAGACAATAATATTCACGGCATGATTGCGCCGGCACATACGCTTAAATCATCGAGTGCAAATTTAGGTGCCTTGGCATTATCGGCGATTGCAAAAAGAATCGAAGTCGGCGCCCGCGGGAATGCACTCAATAGGCCGACGGTAGCAGTTGTCATGCTCGAAGCCGAGTACAAAAAGGCGCAAAATGCTTTGCAGGCGATACTGCAATAATATTATGCGTTGTGTTCATAGCGAATAAAAAACCCGGCATTGCCGGGTTTTTTGTGTCACGCATTAATGCTCAGCTTTTCAGCTGGGCCTGCAGATAGTTTTGTTCGCCAAGTCGCTCCATCAAGCCCAGCTGCGTTTCCAGCCAATCGACATGCTCTTCTTCCGAGCCGAGGATTGAAGCAAACAAATCACGCGAGACGTAATCAGCAACGGTTTCGCTATAAGCCACTGCTGCTTTCAAGTCCGGCACTGCAATTAGTTCTAGTTTCAAATCGCATTCGAATATTTCTTTCGGCGTTTCGCCAATAAAAAGTTTTCCCAGTGATTGCAGATTCGGCAAACCTTCGAGAAATAAAATACGATCAATCAAGCGATCGGCGTGTTTCATTTCATCAATCGATTCATGCTGTTCGTGTTCGGCGAGTTCCTTAAAGCCCCAGTTTTTCAGCATTTTTGCATGCAAAAAATATTGGTTGATCGCGATCAGCTCGTTATAGAGCGCTTTATTCAAATGTTCGATGACTTTGCTATCGCCTTTCATGACTATGCTCCTAAAGATGTGCCGCCACTTTAATAGCATTCAAGCAACGATGTTTAAATAACAATCGCTTCTATTCTCAATTGAGTTTTCAGGCCGCTTGCAATATTGGCAAGGGCAGCAGCATCGGCGCGCGGGCTTCATTCAAAATATCGCTCGCCATATCGCGGCAGCTACCGCAGTTACTGCCAAGACCGGTGCGCATCGTCAGTTCGGCGACATCCCGAACGCCATCAGCAGCCGCGCGCTGGATAGCTTTATCGGTAATACCAAAACAAATGCAGACGTACATGGCTGTAATCGAATCCGGAGGTGAATAAGAATGATTCGTATTTCACACGCAATGAGAATGATTGTCAATAAGCAAATATCGCTCGTTCAGCGTTTGCCGAATTTAGGTGCGGTACTTGCCGCCAGAATCTGCTGAAC
>JAYSXB010000116.1:0-11793 GCA_043717775.1 Arenimonas sp. | reverse complement strand
GATCTTTTAGCTCGGTAATATTTTGTTGCAATACCGCTTTCAGCGAACGCTTGGCCGCCAATACTTGTGCAACAAGATTTGCCGCCATCACACGAACTTCGGTGCCGGGGTTGGCTACATTCACGCTATTCATGAGGCAGCTCGCAAACCGGGATGCGCGTTCAAATAATCGGCTATTGAAATCATGCGTCCGCCTTCGCGCTGGACTTGCAGTAATCGCAATGCGCCCTGGCCGCAGGCAATGTCGATGCCATGTTGGTTCGCCATTAAAATGCTGCCAGATTTTTGCTTGTGATCGAGTGGAATCGCGCGCGCCTGATGTATGCGCAATCGCTCGCCATTGACTTGTGCCTCGCAGATAGGCCAGGGATTAAAAGCGCGAATTTTATTAGCCAATATTTCGGAAGCAAGCGTCCAATCAAGTTTGGCTTCTTGCTTGTCCAGCTTGTGGGCATAAGTAACGCCCGTTTGCGCTTGAACTTGCGCCACCGGTTTGATACCAGCACGTAATAATTTCAAGCCATCGCTCAATACTTCAGCACCCAGTGCCGATAAGCGATCATGCAAACTGCCGCCGGTATCTTCGGCAGAAATGGCGGTGCTTAAAGATAATAGAACCGGTCCGGTATCCAGACCTTTTTCCATCTGCATCAAGCACACGCCGCTTTGCGAATCACCGGCTTCGATTGCACGTTGAATCGGCGCAGCACCGCGCCAGCGTGGCAATAAAGAGGCATGCACATTCCAGCAGCCATTTCTCGGAATATCGAGCACCGATTGTGGCAGTAACAAACCATACGCAACGACGACCATGATGTCGGCATTGAGCTCGCGCAATACTTTTTTGCTATCGAGCGATTTAAAATTTTCTGGTTGTTCGATACGCCAGCCGTGCGCTAGCGCATTCACTTTAACCGGCGATGGCGTTAGCTGGCGGCCACGTCCGGCAGGGCGATCGGGCTGTGTGTAAACCGCCACGATATCGCCATAACGCGCAGCGGCACGCAAACAGGGCACCGCAAATTCAGGTGTGCCGGCAAACACGATTCGCAATGTCATTAGCCTTCGTCTTCGTCGGCTAATTTACGCTGCTTGGCCAGTTTCTTTTTTACCAGCTCACGTTTGAGTGGCGACAAATAATCGACAAACACTTTTCCGGTGAGATGATCCATTTCATGCTGAATGCAAACCGCCAGCAGACCGTCGGCATTAAGCTCGAAAGACTTGCCATCACGATCAAGCGCCTTGACGGTAATTTTGTCTGCACGTTTTACGTCGGCATAAATGCCGGGCACCGACAAACAGCCTTCCTGGTAGGTTTGGCTGCCTTCGGAGGACAGGATTTCCGGGTTGATGAATACCAATGGCCGGGATTTGTCTTCACTGATGTCCAAGACCAGTAATTGCTGGTGTACATTGATCTGGGTCGCCGCCAGGCCAATGCCGGGGGCCTCGTACATGGTTTCAAACATGTCGTCGATCAGCTGGCGTAGTGCCCCGTCAACCTGCGCAATAGGCTTGGCAACTGTGCGCAATCGGGGGTCGGGAAATTCAATAATAGGTAATAGAGCCATGAGTTTTAGGGCCAAAATCAGGATTATGAGGGCAATCTGGGCATTATAAGCTGCTTGGGCTTGCTTTCCTTACCTAGTTTTGGGCTATAGTCTCAACCGTAACCCTTGGGGAATCAGGTGGATAGCCGTCATGCTTAAACGCTTACTTGCAGTCTTTACTGCCACATTTATCGCCCTTGCCGGTATCGCCTTCGCGGCGGAACTGCGCCAAGACCATCCCTCGACTTATGTTGTTCGCAAGGGTGACACCTTGTGGGACATCTCGGCCAAGTTCTTGCAAAAGCCTTGGTTGTGGCCAGAAATCTGGCAAGCCAATCCACAGATCAAGAACCCGCACCGCATTTATCCCGGTGACGTATTGAGCTTGGTTTATATCGGTGGCCGCCCTTATTTGTCGAGCTCAGGCCCGCAGATAAAAACCGGCGAGGCTATCGGTGCGATTCCTTTATCGCAAATTGAGCCTTTTTTGAAAGAACTCACTGTTGTTGATGATGTTAGATCTTATCCCTATGTAATAGGGCTTGAAGAAGACCGCTTACGCTCAACCTCCGGCCAAGTGGTTTACGTCCGTGGCATGAGTGGCGCGCAGCCGGGTCAGGTGGTACAACTTGCACGTCCCATTCAAGACTACGTGCTGGGCAGAAAATTCAGCTACGCCACCACTTTGGATTATCGCGGCCAGCGCTACTACACCAATTGGGATAAACACTGGGCATCCGGCGGCACAGGCAATGCACAAGCAGGCGGCAGAAAAGGCTTGTTAGGCATTGAAATGGCCAAACAGGCGCTGGGTGAAATCACCCAGGTTCAAGGCGAGATTACCGTTATTGTTTTGCGCGACGAGGGCCGCGAAGTCCGCGTCGGCGATCGTGTATTACCGGCTGAAGCAGCGCCGTATGACGCCAGTTTTATGCCACAGGGTGCTAGCAATATTCCAGACTATGCTCGAGTACTTTCGGTAACCGATGGCTTGAATGCCGCTGGCCCACATTCGGTTATTGCGCTGTCAGTCGGTTCTTCTGATGGTGTCAAAAACGGCACGACGTTCTCGCTATGGCATGACGGCGCTGTAAGGCCTGACAATGTCAAATTCAAAAATGATATTGATGCAAGAAGCAAACGCGTTGCGATGCCAGATGATTTTCTCGGCCACGCCATGGTGTTCCGCACTTTCAACAGAGTTAGTTATGCATTAGTTATGGATGGTATTCGTCCGGTGCGAGTCGGCGATTTACTTAAAAATCCTGACGCGACACAGTAATAAATCCCTACATTACGGCGCCTTCGGGCGCCGTAAACTTTTGGGGCAATGAAAAATTACTTCCAAAATCATTTTGATGAAACCGCTGCCCTGCTAATCCTGGTTCGCTATGCCCATAGCGCAGCAGCACTTCGGGAATTATTTGAAAATTTCGATACGGCCGGAGCTATTTTATCCGCTGGTAAAAAAGCTTGGCGAGCCGCGGGCGTGTCTGAAAAAGCCTGTACACAAATACTCTTGCCCGATCTGGTTCGCCTTGAACAAGATTTAGAATGGTGTGACCAGCCGCAGCATCATTTAATTGCCTGGAATGCTCCTGATTACCCTAGTTTATTGAAGCATGCAGAAAATCCGCCGCCGGCCCTATTTGTAAACGGAAATATCGATTTATTGTGGCACCCGCAAATTGCCGTAGTGGGTTCGCGCCACCCGACAACTGGCGGAAAAGAAAACGCCCGCCAATTTGCTCGTGAGTTCGCGCAAGCTGGTTGGTGTGTTACTAGCGGCTTGGCCGAAGGCATTGATACCAGTGCTCACCAGGGTGCGATGGAAGCTTGCATTGATCAGCGCGTCGGTAAAACCATTGCCGTGGTGGCGACCGGCCTAGATCTGGTCTATCCCGAACAAAATCGTGATTTGATGCAGGCAATCGCCGAGCATGGCGCAATCCTCAGCGAGCATCCGCCTGGTACGCCGCCCTTAAAAGAACACTTCCCTAGCCGGAACCGCATTATTGCCGGATTAAGTCTCGGTTGCTTGGTAGTAGAAGCCGCTGAACGCTCGGGTGCTCTTATCACGGCCCGTCTGGCTGGCGAGATTGGGCGCGAGGTCTTCGCCATCCCCGGCTCCATTCACAACCCAATGACCAGGGGCTGCCATAAATTAATTCGCCAAGGCGCTGTTCTGGTAGAAAAACCTGCCGAGCTTGTGGAAGCGCTGCAGTCCATCGCGATTGAGTTGGCAAACGCACTGCGCGGGCGTTTAGACCCAAACGAGCTACCTGCAACTCCACGGAAGCGAGTCAGGGTCAAAATTGAATACAAGCCGATCTGGAAAGCACTGGGGCATGATTTCGTCAGCATGGATCAATTGATCGAACGAACGGGATTGACGACTCCAGAACTGTCGTCCATGCTTCTCATCATGGAGTTGGAAGGAATTATCGCTGTGACAGAAGGTCGATATACCCGAAATACTTAATTCATCCGTTGTGCCGCGGTTCGGCACAGGCGAAGGTAATGAAAGAAGAAACCATACTCGACGTACTGCTCTACTTGTTTGAAAACTATATCTACGACGACCCCGACGTCGTTCGGGACCGCGACTCTCTCCAAAAAAGTATGTTGCAAGCTGGCTTCAGTCCCACCGAAATCAATAAAGCCTTTGATTGGCTAGAAGAGTTATCTCGCGATCGCCCGATCAACCCGGCACAACGTCATGACGCACCCCTGCGTTTGTTTGCAGAAGCTGAATTGCAGCGTCTGGACACCGAAAGTCGCGGCTTTTTAATGTTCCTGGAACAACATGGTGTACTTGATGCCAATCAGCGCGAGCTGGTGCTTGATCGTGTAATGGCCTTGGATCAGCAAGAAATCGATCTGGATGATTTGAAGTGGGTCGTGTTGATGGTGCTGTTCAATCAACCCGGATCGGAAGCCGCTTTTGCCTGGATGGAAAGCCAGATGTTTGGTGACGAGCCAGAACCTATTCATTAACACGGCGAGTCACTTTTAGACACACTCCGCCGCTATGCGGCGGTTTTTTTTACTCATAATAATTCGAACAACAATGGGAGACATCAAAATGGCACAGTGGTATTACGTTGATAAAAACAAACAGCGCATCGGCCCCATGGACGCCAGTGTTTTAGTCGATGCCCTGCGTCACGGTCAACTGACCACCAATAGCATGGTATGGCAGGAAGGCATGCCGGCCTGGCAGCCACTTTCAATGCATGTCGATGCACTCGGCGTACCCGAAGCCATGCGTGTCCGCAAGAAAGAAAAAAGCGGTAATGCAGGCATGTGGATTGTAGTGATTTTGGTTGTGGGTTTTGTCGGCATTGCGGTTTTGGGCATCATGATTGCAATTGCATTGCCAGCCTATCAAGACTATACCGTGCGCGCAAAACTCACTGGCGCGATTAATGAAGCATCCGCAGCAAAATTGTTGGTGGCTGAACATTTTCAACAACACCAGCAATGCCCAAGTAATAGCGCGGCAGAATCACAAATGCCAACACCAGAGTCTTACGCCAGTAATGCCGTGCAAAAAATTGATATAGGTGCGCTTGAAAATGGTAATTGCGCTATTCAAATGACGGTTTCAGACAAACTCGCGCCAGGCCAAATTGCAGGCAGTATTTATTTTGAACTCACGGATGCACAAACTCAGCAATGGCGTTGCTACAGCGACAGCATCCAGAATAAATATCTTCCCGCTATTTGTCGCAACGCCGCCCAATAACTTAATCGTAGGAGCGCTCACGAGCGCGACCGGCCTTAAATCTGCGATATCAATAAAATAAAACGTCATCATGATGGAAGCGTGGATGACGAACTATGGATTCTTGTGGCAGACCTATCGCGCTCGTGAGCGCTCCTACGGGTAATATTTATAGCCAAGCCCAGTAATCCACACCAACATGCCATAGGATTATTCGTTGAATTAGCTATGTCTATTGAGCTTGACCGCTAAATAATTGATTTTCAGTATTGCAGCCGCAATTTATTTTCGAGCAGGTTTTTCATTTTTTATGGTGCCGATGTTTTATTTTATCGAACAACAGAAACAGGCCCAACTGGCGCAACATAAAAAGAATGGTTGCGCTGGTTGTCCCGATTCAACAAGCCATAGCCAAACGTCTAACCGCCGATCAACATTGTCTATTTAATGAAGACCCCGAAATAAAACCCTTGCTGCTGCCTTTTAAGTCGATGACAAGCGATATTTACGTAGGCATCACCGCCAATGAAGAAGCCTGCCAAATTCGCATCCTTGGGACACCTACAAGACCCTGAGCTACAGCTACTCGGGTGATGGCGACTGGACTTGCAGAGCTTCACACACCCCGGCGCACTTCGGTGAAAACTGCCAACTTGTTGATTAATATAGAATTTACAGTTACCAGTAAATAATGATTGCAGCAATAGCTTGACAGCTCGACCTAAAGCAGTCACTTAATAAAAAAGGCTGGGCCCGCATTAATGCGGGCTTTGCCGTCTGAAACCCGAAAAAAGCCAGACTTTGCCGGATTCAGAAACCTGATTGGAAATATGTCATTCGCTGTATTGGAGAAGTTCGCACCATGGCCAAAAATCTGCTTATCGTTGAATCGCCCGCCAAGGCTAAAACGATTAACAAATATCTGGGCAAAGACTTTATTGTCTTGGCGTCCTATGGCCATGTCCGCGATCTGGTACCCAAGGAAGGTGCCGTCGATCCGGATAAAAATTTCGCCATGCGCTACGAGTTGATCGAAAAAAACGAGAAGCATGTCGAAGCCATCGCCAAAGCCGCCAAGAGCGCCGACACCATCATGCTGGCAACCGATCCGGATCGTGAAGGTGAAGCTATTAGTTGGCATATTTCCGAAATATTAAAAGAACGCGGCCTGCTGAAAGGCAAGGAAGTCAGTCGCGTTGTCTTTACCGAAATTACGCCAAAGGCAGTGACTGCCGCGGTGGCTAACCCACGCAAAGTGTTGTCTGATTTAGTCGATGCGCAACAAGCGCGGCGTGCTCTGGATTATCTGGTCGGCTTTAATTTGTCACCGGTACTCTGGAAAAAAGTACAGCGTGGTTTGTCGGCCGGTCGCGTGCAATCACCAGCGCTACGTTTAATTGTCGATCGCGAAGAAGAAATTGAAGCCTTCAAAAACCAGGAATACTGGAGCGTTGAAGCAGAGTGCGCGCATCCACAACAGGCCTTCACCGCGCGCCTGGTAAAACTCGATAGCAAAAAGTTTGAACAATTCACGCTGACCAATTCAAAAGATGCAAACGCCGCACGCGAGCGCATCGTCAAAGCCGCCGGCGATGTTCTGCATGTCACTGATGTGTCGAGCAAGGAGCGCAAACGCCGGCCATCGCCACCGTTTATTACATCTACCTTGCAGCAGGAAGCCGCACGTAAACTCGGCTTCACCACCTCACGCACCATGCGGGTTGCACAAAAATTATATGAAGGCTTTGCCATTGGCGAAGAAGGCACCGTCGGGCTTATTTCCTATATGCGTACCGACTCCACCAGTTTGTCGGAAGACGCTGTCAAAGAAATTCGCGACGTTATTGCGCGTGATTTCGGAACCCAGGCATTGCCGGACAAACCGAATGTTTATAAAACAAAATCAAAAAATGCGCAGGAAGCGCATGAGGCGATTCGCCCCACCTCTGCCTTACGCCTGCCTTCAAGCATGGCGAAATTTTTGGGTGATGATGAACGCCGTTTATACGAATTAATCTGGAAGCGCACGTTGGCATCGCAAATGGTGCCCGCCACCATGAACACCGTCACCGTTGAACTGGCAGCAGGCAGCGAGCATGGCTTCCGCGCCAGCGGTACCACGGTCGTTGATCCGGGCTTTCTTGCCGTCTATGAAGAAGGCAAAGACCAAAAGACCAGCGAAGACGATGATGAAGGTCGCAAGCTGCCGCCAATGAAGCTTGGCCAGAATATTCCGCTGTCTTCTATTCATACCGACCAGCATTTTACCGAGCCACCGCCGCGTTATTCCGAAGCGAGCCTGGTAAAAACCCTTGAAGAATACGGCATCGGTCGTCCATCGACTTACGCCAGCATTATTCAAACGCTGCTGTATCGCGAATACGTCATGCTCGATAACAAACGCTTCCGTCCAAGTGACGTGGGTCGCGCCGTTAGTAAGTTTTTGTCCGGCCATTTTTTGCAATATGTCGATTATGAATTTACTGCAAAATTAGAAGACGAGCTCGATGCGGTCTCGCGCGGCGAAGAAGAATGGATTCCATTATTGGAACGCTTCTGGAAGCCGTTCAAAAAAATGATCGATGAAAAAAGTGAAAGCGTCGATCGCGCCGAAGCATCTGGCGCACGCGAGTTGGGTATTGATCCGGAATCGGGCAAACCAGTTTCAGCGCGCCTGGGCCGTTACGGACCGTATGTGCAAATCGGTACTGCCGACGATGAAGTAAAGCCGACCTTCGCTTCATTACGTCCCGGCCAAAGCATGCACACCATCGAGCTCGAAGCCGCGCTCAAATTATTCGGCCTGCCGCGTAAACTCGGTTTGGTCGATAACAAGGAAGTCAGCGTTGGCGTTGGCCGTTTCGGCCCGTTCGCAAAACACGGCGACACCTATGCATCGCTCACCAAAGAACAAGACCCGTACCTCATTACGTTTGAAGAAGCCTACGGCATGATTGAAGCTCGCCGCGAGCTTATCGCTAACAGGACGATCAAGGTATTTGACGGCACCGATATTCAAGTCTTGAACGGCCGCTTCGGCCCCTATATTACCGACGGCGAGAAAAACGGAAAGATTCCGAAAGACCGCGAACCGGCATCGCTCACGCAAGAAGAATGCATTGCGCTATTGGCCGAAGGAAAACCCGTCCGTAAAATGGGTGGACGCTTCGCGAAAAAAGCCACCAAAAAAGTCGCTAAAAAAGCAGCCAAGAAAGTCGTGGATGCCGACGCCAAACCTGCCGTGAAGAAAGCTGCAAAAAAAGCGACCAAGAAGGCAGCAAAGAAAGCCACGAAAAAAGTCGCGAAGAAAGCGACCAAGAAAGTGACGAAAAAAGTAGCTAGCAAGAAAGCCATAGCCGCATAGGGTGCGCTCAAGCGCACCCGATATATATTGCGATGTTGCTTATTGCTGTCCACGAGCACCCGAAAGCTACCGCCAGAAGAAATATGCAGCAGGCAATGGGTTAATGAGCCAAGCCCACTGCCAGAGCCCAGAAAATAAATCAGCCTCGCTTTGACATTGCTGAATACCAGCTATCCACATCCGTAAATACGCTGTTTAGTAAGCGAATTTATCGTGTTCAAAGCAAATATAGCCAAATACTGCGATACGATTAGCATCCGTTATCCAACATGGTTATTCCGATGGCCTTCTCTCGTATTCCCTTTTTGCTAGCCTCCGGCCTATTGGCCTTGGCATTTTCCCATCAGGCGGCGGCAGTTCGCGTTAAAGGCGAGCCGATTAAAGCCACAACAAAATCTGCAGTAGCTATGAGCTGGCGGTCAAATAATTTCCCTGCGAGCGGCGTCGCAAAGCTTGGCTTGAAAGATTTGGCGCCCGAGCGTATTGCGAAGTTGCATCGTGATAATGCCGATGACAGCAAAATGAAGCCTTTACAAATTGGTATTGGCCGCGATATTGCTCGCGAAACATTGCAGCCATTGTCGAGTTTAAAGTGGCAAGTGTTGAGTGACGGTTCGAAAGTTTCGCGTATCGAAATCACATCACCAGATGCATTTGGTTTGCGTGTCGGTATTCGTACATCAGGTTTGGCGGCGGGCTCGGAACTGCGCTTTTCCGGTTCCGATGCTCCGAATCAGGTAATTGCTTCTATAAGCGGTTCAGATACCAAACTTCTGGTAGATGCAAAAAACAATTACTGGACACCCGCTACT
This sequence comes from Arenimonas sp., assembly GCA_043717775.1. Taxonomy (GTDB): domain Bacteria; phylum Pseudomonadota; class Gammaproteobacteria; order Xanthomonadales; family Xanthomonadaceae; genus Arenimonas. Next base: position 2,337 of record JAYSXB010000116.1, on the reverse strand, counting down.
GATGGCGAAATGCAAATCATTGAAGTTTATTTGCCAAAAGGCGTTTTAGCTGCGCCGGTTCGAGTTGATGTAATAAGCGTGTCGCATTTGCTGACTAATGCAAAAGATAGTTTCATTATCAAAACGGCTGCAGAACAAACTTGCATGTCCAACGTAATTTGTCGTGCTGCCGAATTAGGAACTAATTTCGTTAATGCCGAAAATTCGGTCGCGCGAATCACTTTTGTAAGTGGCGCAAATAGCTTTCTTTGTACAGGCGGTCTGCTGGCCGACACGGTGGCGGCTACCCAGATCCCATACTTTTACACAGCCGATCATTGTATTGGTAATCAAACGCTTGCTAACACAATGAACTTCTATTGGAATTATGAAACCACCACGTGTGGTACTTCCAGTACAACGGCAAACCTGCCTTCCCCTCAAACCGGTGGTGCTACCTATTTATATTCAGAAAATGCGAGTACAGGTACCGATATATCTTTAGTGCGAATCAATAGCGCACCACCGGCAGGAACCTTTCTTGCCGGTTGGGACTCCGCTGCTTTAGCAAACAGCACGGCTGTTTACGGCATCCATCATCCGCAAGGATTTCCAAAGAAAGTCTCGCAAGGCATCAAAGAAAACCAAGATACCGGGCAACATCAAGTGGGTTGGAGCAGTGGTTCCACCTTGGGTGGCAGCAGCGGCTCAGGCTTGTTCACCATTGGTACGGATGGAGGCTGGTATCTGCGTGGCGGCCTTTTGGGCGGCAATGCATCGTGCGCTAACTCAGGCAACCCTGCTACTTCGGGCAATGATGATTTTTACTCCAGACTTGATCTGTCTTTTCCGAGTGTTCAGCAATATCTCGCTCCCGCCGCCGTCAGCGGCCCAACCGTATCGCACTCGGGCTCTTGGTGGAACCCAGCCGAAGGTGGTTGGGGCGTAACCTGGTTTGAGTACCCGAGCAATGGACATTTTGGTTTGATGTTTATTTATGATGCCACCGGTAGTGCCGATTGGTATGAACTGTCGGGTAACTGGACGGGTTCGGATATTCACAGCGGTACAGTCAAGCGTGTCAGCGGGCCTCCGTTTAGCACGACTTACAACAGCGCAGTTGTTAGTAAAGCAGATGTTGGAACTTACTCAATGAGCTTTGCTAATTCTGCGACGGGTAGTTTTTCGTACACGATTAATGGCGTGACGCGCACGAATAATCCATTGGTTAAAACCTGCTGCTTATCGACTCAAGCAACTGCCCGCTCGGGCTCATGGTGGAATCCAGCCGAAGGTGGTTGGGGCTTGACCTGGTTTGACTATCCAAGCAATGGTCATTTCGGTTTGATGTTTACCTACAACACCACGGGCCGTGCCGATTGGTATGAGCTGTCGGGAAGCTGGAACGCTGCCAATACTATTCATAGCGGCAATGTCATGCGTGTGAGCGGGCCTGCCTTTGGGCCGGCGTTTAATAGTGCCGTGGTCAGCAAAGCAACAGTGGGCACTTACTCGATGAATTTCAGTTCGAATGCCGCAGGTAATTTCACTTATACGATTAACGGAATCACCCGGACCAATAATCCAGAGGTTAAAACCTGCTGTATCACTCAGTAAATTTTCAATCTGCTTTAGTTTCACTTAAAAGGTAGCGTAAGCTACCTTTTTTGTTGCCTGTTGATACCGAGGGCCTGCCAATGAAAGTCTCGAAATTGTTTGCTTTAATTTGCCTGTTGAGTATTGCATTTTGCATTTCGACAAATGCGGCAAATGCGGCAAATGCGGCAAATGCGGTTGAACCTGGCACAGTGAAGGTATATCGCTGCGTCGATACCAAAGGCAAGGTCAGCTTGCAAGACTCACCCTGTGCAAAATCCAGTACGCAAGAAACCCGCGAAATGCTTCGACCTAAAGACGCGCCGGTAACGAAAAAAAATACGGCAATCAAGCCGACACGAGTTGTTCCTGTGCAGTCGACTACACAAGCATTTATTCCGATGGACCCGCCGCCGGTTTTATATCAATGCACCAATTACGAAGGCAAGACCCGCGACTCCGAAAGTTACGATCCCAATCCACGTTGCGAGCCTTTATGGGTACAGGGTTATCGTATGGAATATTTACCACCCGAGCAGCGTGCTAACTGCAGTTGGGTGCAGGATTCCTGTGTGCGTTATGAAGGCAAAGCACTGTGCGATCGATGGAAAGAGAAACAAAAACAAGCGCAATCAGATTTACGTTATGCCTTCAGCGATACCACTGCTTTTCGCAAATCCGATTTGGCGCGCATTACGCAAATTGTGCGCAGTAGCTGCCAATAAAACCGATCCCGTGGGAGCGGCGTAAGCCGCGAATTTC
>JAYSXB010000115.1:0-11861 GCA_043717775.1 Arenimonas sp. | reverse complement strand
CTCCCGCTGCGCGATTACTGGCATTGTGAATGGCACGGGCAATCACGCCTTTGCCGGTACCACTTTCACCGAGTAACAAAACATTGGCGTCGGTACCGGCCACCTGCAGCGCAAGATTAATGGCGGCGCGCATGGCCTCGTTTTTACTGTTTAATTGCGGCGCTTCACTGCTTGATTCACGTTCAAGTGTGTCGAGCCGATCAATCATGCGCCGGGTATCTACCTGGCGCGCGACGGCAATATATAATTGTTCAGGTGAACAGGGTTTTACCAGGTAGTCACTAGCGCCTTGCGCAATGGCACTAATGGCTTCACTAACACCGGCATGACCGGTCACCATGATGACTCGCATTAAGGGTGCTAACTCGCGCAACTTCGGCAATGCATCCAGACCGGAGTCGTAGCCAATATTTCGATCAAGCAAACAGACATGGAAGGGTAATGTGGCCGCAAGCCGAATGCCTTCTTCGACCGTCTCGGCAGTGACTACTCGGTAGCCCTGATTTTCAAGACACATGGAAAAGTTTGCAAGCAATTCGCGATCATCATCAATCGCAAGAATACGTCCCGCTATTGGCGTGTCGTTTTTGGTCACAGACTTCATCTCGCTTGGTTGAGCTTTGATATTCATTATAGCGATCCTTCGCGTTCTTGCAGGGAGCCAATTTGTATAACATCCCTCATAAACAATAAGGGTGCGCCAATGGCGCACCCTTATTGTTTAACTGCGGAACTGATAAGCCTCAAGGAAATACAGGGCTTTATCCAAAGCGGCCACCACTTCAATGAATAGATCGGAGGTGACTTTGTCACCCGCATCTTCACTACTGTCGATACGCTTGCGCGCTAATTTTGCCGCCAGCGCGACCCGGTCGGCAATGTCGCCAACGATGTCTTCTTGTCTAAATTCAGCAGGCAAATCGGGCAATGCACTCGCACTGGCAGCCATGCGAACGGTGCCTTTGGCGAAACCACCTAATGACAAAATGCGCTCGGCAACGGTATCAATGGGTTGGGTTAATGATTCGGCAATTTCGTCGAATAATTTATGCAGGCCAAAAAAACTGGGGCCTTTAACATTCCAATGTGATTGTTTAACCTGACTTTGCAGATCAAATATTTCGGCAAGCGTTTGGTTCAAGGACGCGACCACTTTGGTCCGCGTGGCATCACTTAAATCATGACGCGTGGCAAAAGGTAGTTTTTTTGCCATAGTTATTTGATCGGCTTTCTGTTCGGCTTTTTTGTCGGATTTTTTCTTATCAGTTTTGGAAGTGGCCATAAATTATTGTCCTTGAGAATAGGAGAGGTAGAATTAATCTCATGAGCGTTGCAAGTCCCGTGCCGCTCTTTAGAAGCTGATAGAACGGCGAATGCAGGCGGGGCGCTATTGCAAATTGCATGAGGGGATCATGCGGCCATGCAAATTGCATGGTGGTGGCGTCGCCCGCAAGCGGCCTCCTACAAATAAAATCGCCTGCAAGCAGCCTCCTAAGTAGGAGGCCGCTTGCAGGCGACGAATCTATTTGTAATCAGCTTAACTCAACGCCTTTTCGACAAGCTCGATTGCACAAGACTTGCCACTGCCAAAGCCGCACCGCTGGATTTAAAAAAACGTGCACCCAAAATCAAGGCACCGGCTTTGCCAAGCAAACTCGCTGCCAAGGCTGGGCGTTGAGTCAAAAAACGCATAATCATGCTGCGTGGATAATCACGATGCGGTTCGGGTACCGGGCCAATGCGTTGCGCCAATAGTGCACGCTGAGCATGTATTTGCTGGACTAGTGCTTGGCGCTCTTCAGGCAAATTACGCTTCACAGAAATACCATGATTATATGATTTCGATTCGGTGCCGAGTATTTCATAGTCATTAGTATCGGTTGTCATAATCGGCTCTTGATAAGGGCGAGGTCAGCGGCAATTTCTTCACGGGTCGCGGCAAAAGCTTGACCACTTAATGCGGCCAGGCGACTAAAGCGTTGCCAAGCAAACACAACACCTGCCGCATAGATAGCCGTCATAATGCAAACCGCAGCAATTCGAAATTGTGTTTCCCAGGTAAACGCAATCACCAACACGCCAATAAAAATCATAAAGCAAAGCAAAAAAACAAAACCCGACAATATGGCAATTGCCATGTTCATTAATCGGTTTTTTTCTTCAGCCCACTCAACCCTGGCTAGCTGGCTATGTAAAGATGCTTGAGCAAATAATGCACCACCAGCTGAACGCATTAAGCGAACCAAGTCCATGGGGTTGAAATTGTAGGAATCCGCCGATGGCGGCGGATTCGTTTGAGTGGGTTCTGTGCTCATGATCAGTACTTAGCGACGTGCTAATGCAAAACCGAGCAGCAAACCAACGGTGGCGCCAATACCAATGGCTTTCCATGGTTGCTCATGCACGTAGGTGTTGGTAACGTCGGCAGTTTTACGTGCTTTATCAGCAACGTCGGTACCGAATTGGCCGAGCGATTGCTTGGCTGATTCCAAACGCGAATTGAGTTTTTCTTTCGCACGGGCAAGGTCTTCACCGGTCATGGACGTGGTGTCTTTCACCAAGTCTTCAACGTCAGCGATAAAGTTATGAAATTCTTCCGAAACACCCGCGCCTAATTTGCCGGCGCTATTGGCCAAACTTCCATCACCATAAGCGCTTGATCCGGATGAATGTGTTTTATTATGTGACATGTTTAACTCCTGCTGAGAATATTTTTTGACGATAGAGGGCGTGACACGGGGGCATTGATACTAATATTGTTCATATCAATGCCCCGGTTCAAACACACATTAATTACATCTTCAAGTTTTTTTCAAACTCGTTGATTTGATCTTCAGCCGCGTCTTTGGCAATGCCATAACGCTCCTGAATTTTGCCCGACAAGTAATCACGGGTACCTTCGGCGACAGTCAAATCATCATCTGTGAGCTTGCCCCACTGTTTTTGGATATTGCCGCTCAGTTGCTTCCACTTGCCTTTAATAATATCGTTATTCATGGTGTAGCTCCTTGGATGTTTGGAAATCTATTATTCAAAAATAAAGACCGGACCTTATTTGGCAGGCTTCACTTTCAATGCTTTGGTGTTAACGCTTTTCACGCCTTTAATCGCTTTGGTTACAGCAATGGCTTTGTCATGTTGCGCTTGTGAGTCGAGTAAACCTGCCAAGGTAACAACACCATTGGTGGTGCTGACATTGATGTCCAAACCCTTTACTTCTTCGGTAACCAAAAGATCAGCTTTCACTTTCGTGGTGATCCAGGTATCGGTAACCGGTGTTTCGGATTCTTCATACGCAGTCGTTTTTGTATCGGCTGCTGCGCTCGTCTTGGTGTCATGCGCCATTACCATTGGCATGCCAATCGTGCCCATCGCAAGCGACATGAGCAAAGCATTAGTCATGGTTAAGCGGGAATTTGATTTCGAATTACGCATTTAATGATCTCCTACCATTGGGGGGAGACTTCATTCGCTGAAGCCCGATAACACCACTTCACGATCCGTGCCAAGTGAAGTGCCACCAAAAATCAATTACTTAGATGTTCAGAAAATGTTTTGTTGCCGCATTCCGCACGAGCATCCATGCGAGCTGCACGAAGGCATAGAGTTACGGGCAACTTGATGCGCGCAGGGTGTTTGATGCCAAACCACCACCATGGCCAGAAATTTATATATTCACTAAAGTCGGCATAGCCTTTGATAAGCTCGATTATCTTGTCCGGCCTATTAAAATGCGTTATGTTGACGACTATGCGTAAGTTCCGAATTCTATTGACCTTGCTGTTGTGCCTGACCATTCCAGTCGCTGGATGTGCCTCGGTGCTGGGCAGTTTTACGCAAACACACTCTCATGGTCGGCTCGAAACATCACATCCTGCCAGTCATTCAGACCATGCCGATGTCGCTGGTGCCCATGTGGAACACCACAATCACAAGATGCATTGTGGCGGCCTCGGTAATCACGGCACACCATGTAAAAGCTGCAAATGTGGTTGTGGCATCGGCGTGTGTACCTCATCGTCCTTATCACTTTTTTATCCGATAACAGCCTCTTTTAAGCTGCTGGTCCGCAAAGAAATATTTTCGCGCACCGCTTCCCCCGCCCGTGCCATCGCACGCGGCAACTCGCCGCTTAGGCCTCCCATCGCCTGAATTATTTCGCTTTTTTGCGGCCGCGATTGAATGGCTGCAAACTCTTGGTGGCGCGTTTTATTCACCGGCGATCTTGGTATTTCATTGTGTTCATAGGCCAGCGCTTGCGCAGGGCTTGAATGTTCAATCAATAAACTACTTTTGAAAGCGTTTGAAAATTTCGTGTCTATTAACGATCTAGACGCCCTCTTGTTCGCAAGCGCGTTTTATTCGACTACCCCATTTTGTAAACGAATATCAGGAAATACACCATGAAGATTGCTCTCCTTTCACGGACGCTCTCGGCTTTAATTATTATTGCCGCTTTAAACATCGCCAATGCTTCTGCACACGCTGAAAAAAAACCCACCAACACCATGTCGATGCAAGCCGATGCTATGGGAAAACCCGGGATCGCAAAAAATGTGGCGCGGACCATTACGGTCACGCTTGCTGACACCATGCGCTTTACGCCGAATGCCTTTTCCGTAAAACAAGGTGAAACTATTCGCCTACGCATTATGAATGGCGGAAAAATTCCGCATGAATTCGTGCTCGGCACATCACAGGAAATCGATGAGCACGCCGCCATGATGCGTGCAATGCCCGACATGGTTCACACCGACGCCAGCTCTGCTCGATTGGCGCCGGGCAAGACTACCGACCTTATTTGGCAATTTACTAAATCCGGAAAATTTCAGTACGTTTGCCTGATCGCTGGCCACCGCGAAGCGGGCATGCAAGGCAGTGTGACCGTAACCGCATCGGTGAAAAAGTGAATATTCTGCCTGGAGTGGATCATGTTTAGTCGCCGATTTAACTGCACGTCATTGCTGTTGATGCTGTTCAGCAGCATCAGCACAATAGCCATTGCTAAAAACCCATCCAATAGTTTCAGCTTGAAGCAGCTCATCGAGCTTGCTCAGCGCGATAACAAAGATTTGCAGGCCGCTCGTTATGCGCTTGATATTGCTAATGCACGCTTGCTGCAGGCCGGGCTGCGCGCTAATCCCACTTTGGATATTTCGACTCGAAGCGATTTTGCTTTCGGCAATGAAGGTGAATATGGCAATGCGGTTGGCATCAGCCAAAGCTTTCCGATTACCGGTCGTTTGGCGCGCCAAAAAGACGTGGCACGCGTGGATATCGCCTTGGCAGAAGCTGAAGTTGCCGAGTCCGAACGACGCTTGGCAGGCGATATTGCGACCGATGTTTATCACGTACTTATTGTCGATCAGCAAATTGCATCGCGAAAATCACTGATCGGCATTCAATCGGTATTGGCGAAAACTACCCGTGAGCGTTTCAAAGCCGCGGAAGTGTCAGAGTTGGATGTCAACACAGCGCAACTCGATTTACAGCGATTGATACAAGAGCGTGTTTTGCTTGAGAGCCAGCGCGAGAGTTTATTGCTATCACTCAATACCCGTTTGGGTCGTGTAGCAAATTCAGCTCTCGTCATTGACGAAGCGCTGCCGAAATTAAATCCATTGCCGAGCTTGTTGGAATTGCAAAACAAGGCGCTCACCCTACGCCCGGATTTGCATACTGCGATGTTGAATGCTGATCGTGCACAAGCCGAAAAAGCACTGGCAAAATCACTGCGCTGGGAAGACTGGACCGTGGGCTTGGAGTTTTCTCAAGACAAACAAGTCATCACTGGCGCGCCGCCACAAGGCAGCAGCCGAGCCATCGGTATTAGTATTTCCATTCCTCTGCCTTACTTTAATAAAGGCCAGGGCTTGCTCGCCGAAGCGAATGCAACGCATGATCAAGCCATCGCACGTATTGATGCCATGCGTTTTAGTATTGCCGCCGAAGTTGCCAGTGCATATGCCGAAGCTTCTCGTTTGCAAGCAGCGCTGTCGCAATATGACAAAAGCATGCTGCCGGTCAGCGCGAGCAATGTGCGACTTGCACAACAAGGCTATCGCGAAGGTCTAGTGCCGGTCTTTGAAGTGATGCAAGCACAGCGGCAGCAAGCGGATTTGAATTCCGCATATCTCGCCACGCTGGATCAATTCACCCAGGCACTAGTGCGTTTGCATACGGCCGTGGGCGATTACGCCGCCAATACAAATCTCAAATAAAATAAATAAACCAATAAATAAACTAACAAATAAACTAATAAATAAACCAGGATCAAGCTCATGCCACTTTCGCCATTACTGCTTATTAAACGCCGCCGCTACGGCATCATTGTTTCGTGCGTGAGCGTGTTCGCTCTGTTCGGTATTGTGCTGGCACCGCAAGTACTTTCACACGGTGAACAAGTCAAAATTGCCGGTGGTGTAAAAGGCCCGGTCACGCTCACTTCTACACAACTAAAAACGCTCGATGTAAAACTATCGGCGGCAGACCTTCGCCCGATGTCTGAATTGCTGTATCTCAATGGTGAAGTACGGCTGCTGCCTGGACGCCAAGCCGATGTCAGCACGCGTATCAGCGGACAAATTACCGCGCTCTACACCAATCTTGGCGACTCCGTAAGAACCGGACAGCGCCTGGCGCGCGTGCAATCAAGGTTGGTGGGCAATCCACCGCCGAGCGTGGATATTACGGCACCGACCAGTGGCGTTGTCGATGCTATTAATATTTCCGTTGGGCAAGCGGTTGAACCCTCGACCTCGCTTTTTCGCATTAGTGATCGCTCACAAGTGAATATCGTCGCACGCGTTTATGAAGAAGATCTGGGCAAAGTAAAAATCGGGCAAGACAGCACCGTGCATACGCTGAGCTATCCCGACCGCGCTTTTACCGGCAAAATTATTTTAATTGGCCCTACTCTCGACCCGCAAACGCGCACCGTTGAGGTGTGGATTCGAATTGAGAATGCCGAGGCCTTGCTGAAACCCAATTTATTTGCGCGTGCCAGTATTGTGCTGCGAGAAAACGCTGCGGCACTAACAGTTCCCAACCAGGCGATTATCGAAGCCAATGGTGAGAAATGCGTTTTTGTTTTACAAAAAGGTAAATATGCTCGCGTCGATGTTATCACCGGCACCAGCGATGAAAAATTCACTGAAATCACCAGCGGCTTGGTCCCCGGCGACAAAGTAGTGACCCAGGGAAATCGTGAGGTTTATACCTTGTGGCTGACTGGCGGCGTGCTGCAAGGCGAGGATGATTAATCATGTTTAATCTTTTAATCGCTTGGGCGCTAAACAACCGAATTATTGTGTTGGCAATGACCGTCGTGCTGTTTATTGCCGGTGCCTTTACTTTGCAAAGAATGTCGGTCGATGTATTTCCCGAGTTTGCACCACCGCAAGTAGTGATTCAAACCGAAGCGCCCGGCATGGCGCCGCAAGATGTTGAGGCCCTAATAACCTATCCGCTGGAAAGCGCCATCAATGGCTCCGCGGGTGTTACAGCGGTACGTTCTAAAACTTTCGTAGGCTTGTCCACCATTACCGTTGTCTTTGAATCCAACACCGATATTTATTTAGACCGACAGCAGATCAACGAACGTCTGCAAAATGTTTTGGGTAGCTTGCCGAAAACTGCAAAACCGCCGGTGATGTTGCCGGTTACTTCTGCCGTGGGTTGGCTGGTGAAATATTCACTGGTCAGCGACATCCATTCACCCGAAGAACTACGCACATTGTCTGATTGGGAAATTCGTCCGCGCCTATTGTCGCTCGGCGGTATTGCTTCGGTGGTGGCGATTGGTGGCGAAGTAAAACAATATCAGGTGCAGATGGATCCGCTGCGCATGCAGTCGTATCGCATCAGTATCGAACAAGTCCGTGCTGCACTGGAGAACGCCAATACCAATGTGCCCGGTGCCTTTGTGCAAGGCCCGGGACAGGAATTAATTGTCAGTGGTGTTGGTCGAATTACCTCACTCGATGACATCCGGCACACCGTCATCACTTTGCGCAGCGGCGTACCCATTACCGTCGGCAATATTGCAACCGTCGCGTTTGGCGGTGAAATAAAACGTGGTGACGGCGCATTCGGTAATGAGCATGCGGTCATTGGCACGATATCCAAAGCCTATGGTGCCGACACCCTGACGACAACTTACAAGGTAGAAGCAGCGCTAGAGTCGATTAGAAAAACTTTACCAGCGGGTGTCAGCATGAATACGCAGGTATTCCGGCAGGCGAATTTTATCGAATCGGCCGTACACAATCTCAATATCGCCTTACTGGAAGGCGCGCTGATTGTTATCGCCGTATTATTTTTGTTTTTGATGAACTGGCGTGCATCGTTCATTACCTTTTTATCCATGCCGGTCTCGTTTGTTGGCGGCATTTTAGTTATGCATGCACTCGGTGTTGGCATTAACTCGATGACACTCGGCGGTTTGGCCATTGCCATTGGCGAGGTGGTGGACAACGGTATTATTACCGTTGAAAACGTTGTGCATCGATTACGAATCAATCGCGCATTGGCACAGCCACTCGGCACTTTGCAGGTAGTATTTGATGCCGTTAGAGAAATCACCAATTCAGTGGTGTATGCAACGCTCATTATTATTTTAATCTTTGTACCGATTTTCTTTCTGGATGATTTGGCCGGTCGTATTTTTAGTCCACTCGGTATTGCTTATATCGCTTCGGTCACGGCGTCCTTGGTCGTTGCAGTCACGATGGTGCCAGCGCTTTGCTATTTTTTACTCGCACGAGCTAAAGAAAAACGCGACGATAGTGGCGTTGTGTTGAACACCAACTCAAACTTGCAGCACCCAACAGCGAGCCCCGTTAGCGAAACATCCACGCAAGAACAGGAAACGCGTTTCGTGCGCTGGCTTAAATACCACTTCACGCGCGTGTTGCGTTGGTCGGTAGCGCATTTTGGCTGGGTTACCGGCTTATCAACCTTGGCATTGGCAGCGTCGCTCGCCTTGCTGCCGTTTTTCGGTTTTTCTTTCTTGCCGGAATTCAAGGAAGGCAATTTTATTATTGCGATGACGACCTTGCCCGGCACATCTTTGGAAGAGTCGATGCGCCTGGGCGATAGCGTTCGCAAGACCTTATTGAAGTATCCGCAGGTGGTGACTATCAATCAGCGCGCCGGTCGTTCGGAACTTGATGATGACGCGCAGCCACCGAACTTTAGCGAGTTTGATGTGCAGATAAATTTCGACAAGGACCCGAATATGCCTGCCGATGTTTTGCTGGCACATATACGTGATGACTTCAAAGAGTTTCCCGGTGTTGCATTCAATATTGGTCAATTTATTGCCCACCGCATGGACGAAGTACAGTCCGGCGTGCGTTCGCAAATCGCGATAAAAATATATGGCGATAAACTTTCTACGCTATACCAATTAGGGCTACAGGCTCAAGCCATTGTCGGCACGGTGCCTGGTGCAGTCGATATCAATCTGGAACAGCAGATCAGTGTGCCGCAGGTAACCATAAAAATAGATCGCGAAAAAGCTGCGCGCTATGGCATTAATGTCGGCGATATTGCACAGGACATTCAAACCGGCTTGAATGGCGAAGCAGTCTCAAGCGTGCTTGAAGGTAGCCGTAGCTTCGACCTCACATTGCGCTTGAATGACAAGGCTCGCAACAATGTTGAAGCCATTCGCGATATTTTAGTCGATGCCGCCGCACTCAATGGTGCTGAAGGCAGTAAATTGCCGCTACGTTTAGTGGCCGACATTAGTGTTCGTGATGAGCCCTATGCCATCAGTCGTGAAAATGTGCAACGCGTTATTGTATTGGGCTTTAATGTTGAAGATCGCGACCTCAATTCGGTCATTGCCGATACGCAAAACAAGATTGCATCAAAACTAAAACTTCCGCCGGGCTACTACATAGAGTACGGCGGCCAGTTCGAGAGCCAACGCCAAGCCAATCGCACCCTGCTTGGTTTTGGTGCCTTGGCATTACTGGGTGCATTGTTATTGCTGTACAAAGCTTTCGGTACTTTTCATGAAGCATTAATCGTCATGTTCAACCTGCCATTGGCGATGATCGGCGGCATTGTTGCCCTGTATTTGGCCGGTGCGAATATGAGTATTGCGGCCATCATCGGGTTCATTACATTGTTCGGTATCGCTACACGTAACGGCATTATTTTGGTAACGAGGTACAACCAACTGCGACTGGCGGGGCAACCGCTAAAAGATGTCGTCATGCACGGCACGCTGGATCGCTTGGTTCCCGTCTTGATGACCGCTGCCACTGCGGCCTTAGGCTTGGTGCCATTGATGTTCGGATCGCCCGTCGGCAAAGAGCTGGAACTACCTTTGGCACAAGTAGTTCTCGGTGGTCTTGTCTCGGCAACTTTACTCAATATGGTGGTCGTCCCCACCGTGTACTACCGCGTCGAACAGTGGCGCGACAAACGTCAAGCCAAACTTTCTCAATCACTTAATCAACAGGAGTCCATCGCATGAAAATTTTCAAGCTCAAAACCCTTAGTGCTTCAATCGTTCTTATCGCCATGCTTAGTGGATGCAAGGCTAATCAAGCCCCCGATGCTGCTACTCCTGCTACTCCTGCTGCAACCGCAGACGTTCCTGTAGCGGCACCTGCCGAGCCAGTCATAGAGCCTGCCGCAGAAGCAACGCAAGCAACAAAAATTCCAGAGACAGCAGATGCCATCTGGACGGCCATCAATCAAACAAGTGCAGAACTGAAAACATCCATTGATAGCGGCAATTTGAAAAATGTACATCATCAGGCATTTGCCATTCGCGATTTAGTGGCAGCATTGCCATCGCATTCACCAACACTGGCTGCCAAAGATCAAACCAAATTGGAAAACGAAGTAAAATTTGTTACCACGCTTGCAGATCGATTGGATGAAACTGGCGATGCTAAGGACAAAGCCGGCACCCAAGAAAACTACGATAAATTAGTCACTGTGCTCAACGGTATTACCCGTACGAAATAATCTTTTCTCTTCATCGAAATAATTTAGGAGTCCTTATGAAAATTCGTTCAAGTGTTATCTTTTTTATTGTGTTGGCAAACTTGGCGCTCAGCAGTGTTTTACTTGCCAAAGAGCCCGCCAAGACCGCCAGCAAGACGGTCAGCATGGGTATGCCGGTATTGGTTCAAAACATTGCCCCCGGTGCTGCCGAGGCCGTGAAGGTTGTCGATGCCTTTTCGGCTGCGATAAAAGCGATCAAATTATCGGATGCAGAAAAATTACTCGATCCGAAGGTAGTGATCCTGGAAAGCGGCAGCTCCGAGCGCAGTCGCGACCAGTACATGGCCGAACATGCCGGTGCCGATGCGACCTTCATGCAAACGGTGCATCAACAGTTGCGTTATCGCCAGGCACAGGCTGAAGGCAATATGGCTTGGGTCGCAACGGAAAGTGAATTGCACACGCAAAAAGACGGCAAGATGGTCACCATTCTTAGCACCGAAACCATGGTGCTCAAACGCACAGACAAGACTTGGAAGATCACCCATATTCATTGGTCTTCGCACACCAAAAAAGCGGGCGACTAATAATAAAAGTTTTGCCTGCGTGTGTCTTGCGCTTAATGATAAGGTCAGGAGTACGGCTATGTCACACGATCATCCTGCTGAAAAAAGTGCTGTCGCTGCTAAAAGCGACAGTGCTCAAAGTATAACTTCTGACAATAGTGAAAAGCCCTACACCGACCCCGTCTGCGGAATGAAAACCAGCGATAAAATTTCGCTGGAACACGACAATCAAAAATTTCATTTCTGTTCGCAACATTGCAAAGATAAATTCACTGCATCGCCAGAACAATACTTACCCAAAAATTCTGATACCGTAAAAACGAAGAT